>NZ_JAUBOJ010000030.1:13871-34242 GCF_036700185.1 Microcoleus sp. BM001215392
AAAGGCCGGAGAAGGGTCGATCGCACATAATGCGAAATCACCACTTCCCCAGCCCCGCGAAACTCACATCCGTCCCGAACTAGGTTTTGTGTTTATTTAATTGATTCAAACTTTTAATACCGCCAGCCATCGCAGCCGTGCAGCGTAGATACACTTAGGCTTTATTCACCTTGACAAAACAACATACACCATTCTCGTCTGTTTGTCAATATCCTACAGGGACTTATATCAATTTCGGTTACACTGGAATGATAGGTCGGAGACGGCAGTGCCGTCTCCCTACCCCAAAATAATATTGTAGGGAGACGGCACTGCCGTGTCCTAATTTCTTATTCCTTGGAATTCCACTCCCTAACATCTGCATCGGTAATATAGTGCCGATAAAAAGTTGAACCCTTCACCGTCACTTGAATCTTACCTTTACCCTTTTCCACCCTCTCACTCTCAATCGTCACCTTGCCAAACCCTGTTTCTTTCCAAGTCTCATACAAAATGTCCTCAATTCGATCGAAAACCCGATCGATCGGATTCTGTCTGCTTTCTGGCAGTGCTGCCATATCTTTTACTCCCCCGTGAGACTTGGCACGGTTTGCATCCGAACTATCCGAATCCATCGCATCCGACAAAAACTCCATACTTCTCAGCTCCAAAATGGTATTTGCAAAAATTTAATTATTGAATAACTTTTAACCCGTAACTTAGTGTAAAATCAATAAACATTCAAAACTCACAATTGTGCAGTCACAGGCAGCAGTCACCAACCTCTGACATTTCGCAGCCCAACGCGATCGCACTTAAGACATCACACTTTTTCAAACATCCCAGGGGTTAGCCCCCCCTAAATACACCACCATATCGCACTTGTACCCATAGGCAAACCACCCATGAATCAAGCAGAATTTATCACCATTTACAATAATTTAGGCAACAAATGCAAGCAAGTTTTGAAGCAAAAACTAGCTGGAACACCAAATAAACAAATCATCAAAATTATCCCTATTAAATCAGAAGCAACTGTACGCCAACATTTGACCACAGCATATCAAGCATTTGGCTTAGGAGACGACAAGCGCTCTAGCTGGTCAGATTTGCAGTCATTGTTTTTTCAATTCATGCCCGAATTAATCCCAACGAAACCAGAACCACAACCATTAAATTCTCGCTGGGTAGAACGAACTTCAGATATTACTAAACTCCAAAAATGGACATCAGAAAATTTCAAGATTTTGATAATAGTAGGAGAAGGCGGTATCGGCAAAACTACCTTAGCACAGCAATACTTAGCAAGTTGCCAATTTGAAAAAATTTTAGATATGAAAATTGCCCTAACTCCCGAAAACTTGCGGAGTGCCGATTCATTTGTGCAAACTTGGCTGCAACAAGATTTTCAAGAAGATGCACCCAGAGATTTTAGCCTTAGTTTAAGCTTGCTAGAAAAAAAGCTGCGTCAAATCAAAGTCGCAATTTTCATAGATAACTTAGAACCTGCCTTACGCAACGGTATGTTTTTACCTGAGTACCGAAATTATGTAGAATTGCTGCGGGTTCTGTGCGATCCAAGAATCAAAGGAGTCACGCTGATTACGAGTCGAGAAAAGTTAAAAGAACCAGACATCAGAGGCTTTCAAACTCACATTTTAACAGGCTTGACTTCTGAAGCATGGCAACAATATTTTGAATATCCCAAGACTTCAGAAGATTTACAATCTCTGCAAGAAATGCACGCACTTTATAAAGGCAATGCTCTGGCAATGGAAGTGCTGTATAATGATATTCAAAATAATTATGATGGAGATATTGCCGAAGCTTGGCAACAAAACCGCCAAGAATTACAGCAGCTAGATCCATTTTCATTTCTTATCAACAATCAATTAAATCGTCTCAACGCTCACTCTCATCAAGCTTACCGCTTGTTATGTCGTTTGGGAGCTTGTCGGTATCAAGAAATTGAATGGTTGCCAGATACTTGCATCAAAGCTTTGCTGTGGGATGTAACGCCAGCAGAACAATTGAAAGTAACGCGGCGGTTGTGTGACTATTCCTTGCTACAATTGCATCGCGGCAAATACCGAATGCACCCCGCGATTCGGGCTGCGGGTTTGAATCAGTTGCAGAATAGCAGCGAATGGGAACAAACTCAAAGGGCGATCGCACAACATTGGTTTTCTAGTGTAGAACACATTCAATCCCCTCAGTTAGGTTTGCAAGTTTTAGAAGCTTACTATCATTTCCGAGAAATTGATGATTGTGATTCAGCGTGGGATGTATTGTGCCGCCCTGCCATACCTATTTTACCAGAAGAATTATTTCTATATTTTTTATCTTGGGGATACATCAGCCAAACTTTAGAATTAGCAGAAAAATTGGTAAATCGAGTTTCGCCTAATCGGGAAGCAAGTCTGTATCGCTGCATCGGCGACTGTCATGCCTATTTGCTAGCAGATGGTTTTGAAGTAGCTTTAGAATATCACCGCCAAGCTCAATTTGCGGCTCAGCGCGAAGGCGATAAATGGACAGAATTTAACTCATACAGTGATATGGGTTTGTGCTATATTGCTGCTGGTGAATACGAGTTAGGATTAGCTATTTATCGAGCCAAACTCGATCTAGCCTTATCTCCAGTATCTCCGGCAATTCGATCTCGGCTAAATAGTTGTTACTGCGAAGTTGCTCTGCTGCACTCTTATTTAGGACAAGCAAGTGAGGCAAAGGCAGCATTGAAAGAAGCTACAAGACACTTGCAACAACCTTTAGAAAGCGTTCCGCCTTGGCAAGCTTGCTGGGATTTGAATATGGCTGGTTTGGCTCAAAAACATATTGGCGAGTATGAAGAAGCTAAGCAAACTTTAGAGCAAGTTGTGGCGATCGCCCAAAATTGCAACTTTACATCAGACATCGCCCGTGCCTGGTACATTTTAGGCGACGTTTTTCGAGAAAGCAATGATTTTTCAGCTTCCTTGCAATATCAAAATCAAGCTATTGAATTTTATACCAAAATTGGTGCTAAGTACGAATTAGGGATTAGCAATTATTACATCGGCTTGACTTACCGGGATTTAGGAGAATTAGAAATAGCTCAGAATCACTGGCAGCAAGCTATTAAAATATTTAATCGGATGAAAACGCCTAAACTGGTGGATAAAGTTGAAGCTTGTCTCAATAGCAATTTTAGCAAAGAAAGTGTAAAATGAAAAGTGGTGAGTTTCAGGAGTGCAAGCTATTCCTACAACAGCGCAAGTATGGCAAACCTTCATTCTTTGTTGTTCTGCAACAAAAATGTATCGAAGTGTTAACTTAGTCCGCTTAGATGAACGCACGGGCAACGTTTACTTCTTAGCCGGAGAACAAATCGAAATTGAAATCAAACCCAACGGAGAAGCGATATTTGTATGAAACCCAACTTTAATGAAATGAGCAGAAAAGAGTTACGCGCTTATGTCCTTGCTCATCGAGATGATGATGAGGCATTCTATGCTTTAGCTGACAAAATCTCTGCTGAAACAGCCAATAAAGTGCCACTTCCCCTCCTAAAATCCTTAGAGGATCTGGAAAATTATCCAGAGTTTCTAGAAAAACTCCGTCGCGATCCGGGACACCAAGAATCAGCTTAGAGGTAGTGGGGCGGGTTCACCAAAAATTTTTACCCCCATCAACAAATTGTATAAAGCCGCCACCACACAGCCGACCAATTATCAAAACCCGCCCCCACACAGCCAATAAACGATCTAAACTGGCCTCAGAATGGGCAGATATTTTTACCCTATTTCCGCACAGCTTCTAGCAAGCGAGAATAGTAAAAGCTAGTGCTATTCATGGCTGTTCTGTTAATCGCAAAACCGTTGCTTTCTAGGATTTTGATAATATCTGCTTCCCGGTGCTGGTAAGCGCGGGTAGTTTTGCTCGGGCCGGGGAAAAGTTCGCCAAATTTTTTGAGGGCGGTAAGTGCTAAAGTTTTGGGGGCAAAACTGAGAATTAGTCGCGATTGGGCGATCGAACTTAGGTGAGCAATCATGGACGCAGCCTTATCTTGAGGATAGTGGATCAGCACGTCCAAGCAAATAACCGTGTGGAATTTGCCCGTCAAAGCTTCCAAATCTTGGGCTGCGAAGGAGATGTTGTAGAGCTTGCCGGGAACGGCTGTCGATCGATCGTAGGCTTCTGCTACCATCTTTTCAGAGATATCGCTAGCGCAAACAATTGCCCCAGCGTCAGCTAGGGGAATGCTTAGAGAGCCCACACCGCAGCCAGCATCGCAGACACCAAGCCCGCGCAAATTGCCATCAGCTTCCAGCCATTTGATGACTGTATCCACCGTTTTCTGGTGCCCGGTACGGATGTCTAGCTGCACTTTATTGACTTTGCCGTCGCCGTAAATTCGCTGCCAGCGATCGAAGCCCGTCGAGTTAAAATATTGTTTAACTATAGTCTTGTCATCTACCAAATTCATCTTTTTGCCTGCTGCTGAGTTATTGCCAACGGTTTGATATTATAACAGAAGAAGGAAGAAGGAAGAAGGAAGAGGGGAGAAGGAAAAGGGGAGAGGGGAGAAGGAAAAGGGGAGAGGGGGAGAATTACCAATTGCCTCATTACCAATTACCAATTACCAATTACCAAATCTAAAATCCCTTAAAACAGTCTGTGCCAAGTCAATTCTTGGGTCGCTGCATTTAAATTCCAGCGTAACAATTGACTTGCCGATTGACCGATAATTCCCGGAAGCCCGATCGCCTTTCTGGGAGATTCCGTAGCCAGGGCGATCGCAGTTTGCACCTCGCAAATCCCCCACTTTACCAAATTTTGAACTCCTGCCAACAGCGGTAGAGTTGTACCGGCCAAAGTAGCAGATTCCAGCGGCGAGTGATAATCCAATCTTACCCAAGCCGTACCTTTTCTGACTTCAATTTGCCGGGAATCCCAAGGATAAACACCATCAGGCAAACCCAAGGGAGCCAAAGCATCGCTGACTAAAAAAACGCCTTTTTCATACCTGCCAGCGCGCAGCAAAAAATCGATCATTGTTGGAGAAACGTGCTTCCCATCAGCAATTAAACCGCATTTTACACCAGGATAAACGATCGCCGCTCCCAACAAACCCGGTTCTCGGTGGTGCAAGCTCGGCATCGCATTAAAAGCGTGAGTTACCATTGAAGCTCCTCGATCGAATGCTTGCTGTGCTTGCTGTGCCGTCGCTTGAGAGTGTCCCAAACTGACGGTAATTCCCAAACTTTGTAAATAAGGTATGACGGAGCCAGTGCTGTCTAACTCCGGCGCTAAAGTAATTATCTTGACAATATCGGCACAATCTCCTAAAACTTCCTTGACATTTTCTATAGTTAGCGGTAACAAAAACTCAACTGGGTGAGCTCCTCGCTTTTGGGGGTTGAGAAAAGGGCCTTCGAGGTGAACGCCGATAATTTCGGCTCTTTTGAATTGATTGCTGGCAGGATCGGCAGTTTTTGCACTGCGCATATAATCCGCTATCGCCCTGAGCGATCGCCTAAACTTATCCAGGGAAGTTGTCACCAAAGTCGGCAAAAAAGCATCAACTCCCTGATACCATAAAAATTGACAAATTTTATGTAAAACTTCAACATCCTTGCTTTCTAAATCTGGGAAAGCTAAACCGAGTGCTCCGTTAATCTGCAAGTCAACACCGCCCAGAGAAATCAAATCGCCTGCTGCATCCAGCACTTGCAAATTGGGAGGAGCAATCCGTTTAAATACCGCGTCCATCGGACAAACTTTTTGAATGATTCCCGATTCGTCAACCGCCAGCATTTGCAAATCCTTGCAGCCAGGGAGGCGAGCATTGAGAATATCTGTATTGGTAGCAGTTGGGGTAGTGGCTTCAGTCATCCGATTTTAGATTTTAGATTTTAGATTAAAGAATGTTAGATTTTAGATTGGCTCGCCTCGATAAATCTGCGGGCTCGCGATCGAGATGTGGAGATTTTTGCTTTCTGCACTCTTGGCTTGTCACCAAATTGCTTTCGAGCATCAGTTTGGCTATAAAATATCTAAATTTTAGTTAGCGCCATAATTTAAAATTACCATTAATCTGAAATCTCACATCTGAAAATTGCATGAGTCAACCCACAGTTGGAATTATCATGGGCAGCGATTCGGATTTGCCTACCATGTCTGAAGCGATCGCAGTTTGCGAAGAATTTCACGTACCTTGCTCCGTAGCAATTGTCTCCGCCCACCGTACCCCGGAGCGGATGGTGGAATACGCTCAAACCGCGCACCAACGAGGTTTGAAAGTAATTATCGCAGGTGCTGGGGGGGCGGCGCACCTACCGGGTATGGTAGCATCTTTAACACCATTGCCGGTAATTGGCGTACCGGTACCGAGCCGCCACCTCCAAGGCGTAGATTCGCTGTACTCGATCGTCCAAATGCCAGCGGGTATACCAGTAGCAACAGTGGCGATCGGCAATGCTAAAAATGCTGGCTTGCTGGCAATTCAAATATTAGCAGTTTCTCAGCCTCAATTGCTAGAGCGAATCCTGGATTACCGCAAAACTTTGTCGGAATCTGTCATCAAAAAACAAACTCAGCTAGAAGAGCTAGGCTATCAAAAATATCTCAGTATGAACAAATAATCTCTAAACTGTTGTAGTACAATTGGAAAATTTTCGGAATCTTGCTGAGCTGATTAGTTGTAAAGAGCGTAAAAATGATTAAAATGACTGTCGGAAAGAAAAAGTCGAAACAAGTCAGGCGGGAGTCTTTGAATTTGCCAGCAGCTAACTTTTTGACCAAAGTCAGCAGGTTCAAAAATTTACAAAGGACGATCGCCCGCCTCAGTCCGAGCTGGCAAGCCTGCATACCTTTAGCAGCCATCATCGTCTTGATTTGGGGATATGCCGCAGTAGCCCAAACCCCTCCCAAGCCGACCACCGAGGAACAATTGGCAAGCCTCAAGGTGGGTATTGACACCATGTGGGTCATGGTGGCTGGGATGCTAGTGTTCTTTATGAATGCCGGTTTTGCCATGTTAGAAACCGGATTTTGTCGCCAGAAAAATGCAGTCAACGTCCTCGCAAAAAACTTGATTGTGTTTGCGCTGTCTACAATTGCGTATTGGTCGATCGGCTTTGCCTTAATGTTCAGTGACGGCAACGGTTTTATCGGCAGCAGCGGCGGATTTTTCCTCTGGAATGTCGCTGACAACAGCCCCGCTATGGGAGATGCTTATCAAGGCATTTTCGACTCGCTTAACTGGGCGGGAGTACCTCTCAACGCCAAATTCTTTTTCCAATTAGTTTTTGCTGGAACTACTGCCACGATCGTTTCTGGAGCCGTTGCAGAGCGTATTAAATTCCTCGACTTCTTGATTTTCAGCTTGTTGTTAGTAGGCATTGCTTACCCAATTACCGGACACTGGATTTGGGGCGGCGGCTGGCTGTCAAAATTAGGTTTTTACGATTTTTCAGGTTCGACAGCGATTCACTCTGTAGGCGGTTGGGCTGCTTTGATGGGAGCGGCATTTCTCGGGCCGCGGATCGGCAAGTACCGCAACGGCGATACCGTGGCGATGCCGGGACACAACATGAGCATTGCTACCCTCGGCTGTTTGATTCTGTGGTTGGGCTGGTTCGGGTTCAATCCCGGTTCGACAATGGCTGTCGATCCAAATGCGATCGCCCACATTGCGCTCACCACCAACACCGCAGCAGCCTTTGGGGGAGTTGCTGCAACAATCACCGCTTGGTTGTATCTCGGCAAACCAGACTTGTCGATGATTATCAACGGCATCTTGGCTGGCTTAGTGGGAATTACTGCTGGCTGCGCTTACATCAACATACCCAACTCTGCCATTATCGGCGCGATCGCCGGCATCCTGGTAGTTTTTGCAGTAACTTTCTTCGACAACATAAAAATTGACGACCCTGTAGGCGCAACTTCCGTTCACTTAGTCTGTGGCATCTGGGGAACTATAGCAGTAGGCTTGTTTGCTGACGGCCCGGGAACTGGAATTTATACCGCAGGCCCGAAAGCCGGATTGCTAGTAGGGGGAGGTTTCGATCAGCTAATACCGCAGTTAATCGGGATTATCTCTGTAGGCGGCATGACTGTGCTGCTGAGTACAATTTTTTGGGCTGCACTCAAAGCTTTGTTGGGTATCCGCGTTTCTGCTGTAGAGGAGGCTGAAGGTTTGGATATCGGCGAACACGGGATGGAAGCTTACACCGGGTTCGTCAAGGAAACCGGATCGGCAAACACAACAGAGGGCGGCTACGGCGGTTATCCCGGCGGTTCTGGGGGGAGGACTACCAAGCTTTAGAGCGCGCGCTCGATCGCCCTCGACACGAGATTTGTAGCCCAATCTAGGGCTTTGTTGAGAAAAACTACAATCTGAAACAGCCACCGCCCACAGATGCAGTCCCTGAGGCACTCTTGATTCTTTTCAACCCGGTTTATCGTTCTGGCGTTGCTTGCTAAAATCGCGCAATTACGTTAAAAACCGGGTTGCTGCCTCCTGCCCTCTTTCAAAAAATGCTATTGTAGACCAGCTCGAAATCCCTCTGCCGTCACTCATTCCCCAATTTAAAATTGAAAATCGTCGGGTTTGTGTCCGAGAAAGTTTGGCAGGCAGATTTTTTATGGTAGAGTAGTGCGAAAAAGCAAAGTTCTGCATCGCCGCCGCGCCCAACACAGCACGCTGCTTGATTCTTACAAGAATTGAGGCTTTAATTGAGCGGTAAAATTTGATGCAACAACGAGTGCCAATTATTCGGTGTGGTGCCTGCAAATCGCTTGAGTTTATGGAGAAGTTTGGAGGAGTTAGCAGAAGTAGAGCTCATAAATCCCTCTTAGGGATGGAGGTGAGCCGATCGAAAAAAGTCCCGGTTTGGGCTTTGCTATCTCTGGTGGCGAACGGATTGCTGATCGTCACAGTTGCTCAACTAATGGCAAGGGGACACAATTTGACAGAAACTTCCCCTGCTAGTGCTGCGATGACAGCATCCGGCACCACAGAGGAATTAATTCGCTCCGTACCGCCGACCAACTCAGCAAAGCCAGCGCTAGACGTACCCATTCCCGGGCCGCGACACAAATGGTCTTACCAGCAGTGGGTGACGCAGTTGGGCCGAGAAGCTGAAGCAGCGGCGGCGAATCGCCCCCCAAAACTGAGCGTTTTGGCTGGGGATTCTCTGAGTATGTGGTTTCCTACGAAGCTGCTACCGATCGATCGCATTTGGCTCAATCAAGGGATTTCTGGCGAGACTTCCGTGGGTTTGCTGAAGCGATTGCAATTATTCGATCGCACTGAACCAGAGACCGTGTTTGTGATGATCGGGATTAACGATTTGTTGCGGGGGGCCAGCGACGAAGGAATTTTGGACAACCAGCGCCAGATTATCCGCGATTTGCGCTGGGCTCACCCGAAAGCACAAGTGGTGGTGCAGTCGATTTTGCCGCACAGCGGGGAACAAGCAACTTGGGAAAATCGCGATCGGCTGCTGGCGATTCCCAACAGTCGAATTCGCGCCATCAATCGGCGCCTCAAAGAAATTGCTAATTCCGAAAATGTTTCCTATCTCGATTTGCAGTCTTTGTTTGCCGATGCTGACGGCAATTTGTCAACGGAACTCAGCACAGATGGCTTGCACCTGAACGATCGAGGTTACCTGGTTTGGCGATCGGCCCTGCAAATGTTCGGTCAAATGCAGTTGAAAATTTAATTATGAGTGATTAGCGATCGGTCATTAAGCTAGAAAGATCCCAGATGAAGTCATCTTCTGGGAAACTCTCCCCCTCAGCCATTACTCTGCTTTCAGGGGTGATGTCAAGTATCTAAGGATAGATTAAGAAAATATTATTATTAATTTTTTTGTATAAGATTATACAGAATAAGGATGATTACAAATGGTGCAATCCAAAGGCGGAGAGTATTGGATTGATACTTGACGAATTTAGATAAGCCCGGCTATGTGAAGTTCGAGGCTTGAGGATTTGGGAATTATCTATTAAAGATTTGTTCCGCTCAAACAGGGACTTAAAACCAAATAACTATTGCATCTAAAATCCTCGCATCTAAAATCGGCTCGGTCTTTCCAGAAAATTGCTGAGTATTAGAAGGTAAAAATAACGTGCTCAAAAAAAGTTTAACGATCGGCATCCTCGCACTGTGGCTGTTAAGCTGGCCGCTGATGAACAATGCCTTAGCTCAAGAGGCTCCGGCGGCGGCTCCGGCTGCTGCTGCGGTGGTGGCAAGTCCGATCGACACCGGCGATACAGCCTGGATGTTAGTCTCATCAGCACTGGTACTGCTGATGACACCCGGGCTAGCGTTTTTCTACGGAGGGCTAGTGCGATCGCGCAACGTCCTCAACACCATGATGATGAGCTTAGTCATGATGGGACTGATCGGCGTTACATGGACGCTGTGGGGTTACAGCTTGGCCTTTGACGTTTCCACTCCAGTTTCCGAAGGCTTTGGGAAAGGATTTGAAACCTTCATCGGCGGCTTCGACTGGATGTTCTTAAACAACGTCGCAGCCGACAAACCAGATCCGATCGGCTACGCACCGACAATACCGCACCAAGTATTCATGGTTTACCAGATGATGTTCGCCATCATCACTCCCGCCTTGATTTCTGGGGCGATCGTCGAACGGGTAACATTCAAAACCTACTTCTGGTTCGTGTTGCTGTGGTCTACATTCATCTACTCTCCTCTAGCCCACTGGGTTTGGGGTAGAGGCTGGCTGGGAGCAATGGGAGCATTAGACTTTGCAGGCGGCACAGTCGTACACATCAGTTCCGGCATATCAGCAGTAGTCGCAGTTTGGGTAATCGGGCCCCGCAAAGACCACTTGAACAAGCCCCACACCCCCCACAACGTACCCTACGTCCTGCTCGGAATTGGGCTGCTGTGGTTCGGCTGGTTTGGCTTCAACGGCGGTAGCGCTTTGGGTGCCGGTTCTTTAGCAACCGTTGCTTTTGTCACCACGATGATTTCTGCAGCAGCCGGCGGCTTAACTTGGACAATCATCGAATGGGTACTCAGAGGCAAACCGACAGCAGTCGGAATAGCTAGCGGCTTTTTAGCGGGATTGGTGGGAATCACACCGGCGGCTGGATTCGTGCTGCCAGTGGGAGCGCTGTTAATCGGCTCCATAACTTCCGTTTGCTGCTTTTTTGGCGTTAGCTTGCGAGCTAAGCTGGGATTTGACGACTCTTTGGATACCTTCCCAGTTCACGGCCTCGGCGGGACTGTAGGAGCACTGCTGACTGGCCTATTTGCGACCAAAGCCGTTAACGCAGCCGGAAATGACGGGCTGTTTGCCGGAAATCCGGGGCTACTCGTGACCCAGTTTATCGGCGTTCTAGCTACTTACGTGTTTGCGGGTGTCGGCACTTTTGTGATTTTGAAAATTTTGGGGCAGTTTATGGAACTGCGAGTGTCCTCATCTGCTGAAGACCAAGGTTTGGATATCGGCCAACACGGCGAAGAAGCTTACGGCGAGGATTTTGCCGGCGGTTTCAGTTCCTTTGAATCTGGTTCTCCTTTTGCGCCGAAAAAGGTCGGCTAATTTTATCGATTAGTTCGATCGTGTAGAGATGCAGTTATCTGCGTCTCTACGCTTTTTTTTTAACGAACCGCGAAGGCGCAAAGAGCGCGTTCGGCGAAGCCGTTCCCGAAGGGTAGGAAGAGGAGGAAGAAGGATTAAGATCGATCGCGGCCCGATCGATCTCTAACCCAACTTTCTGATTCTTCTTTCTTCTTCCTTTGCGTCATGAGCGTCTTCGCGGTTCATTCCTTCTTCCCTCTCATTCACAATATAAACACCTTAACCGCTGTTCCCAGCTCAAGCAAATAATCCCGATCGCACCCAGGCCTTCTAAAATCAAAGGTAATTAACCTAGATTTCAACTTGATACCAGATGGATACTAAAGCTTTTAAACGATCGCTCCAACAGTCCGAAAACTACCACCGCAAGGGTTTCGGACACGAAGCTGAGGTAGCGACTGTGATGCAGACAGCTTATCAAAGCAGTCTGATCCAGCAAATTCGCGACAACAATTATAGGCTCGAACGCGGCTCCGTCACCATCCGGCTGGCTGAGGCTTTTGGCTTTTGCTGGGGGGTGGAACGCGCTGTGGCTATTGCTTACGAGACTCGCCAGCACTTCCCCTCGGAACGGATTTGGATTACTAATGAGATTATTCACAATCCTTCTGTGAACCAGCATTTGCGCGATATGGAAGTTGGTTTTATTGCTGTGGATAAGGGGCAGAAAGATTTTTCGGTGGTGGATAGCGGAGACGTGGTAATCTTGCCTGCTTTTGGCGCTAGCGTGCAAGAAATGCAGTTGCTCAACGATAGGGGCTGCAAGATTGTTGATACTACTTGTCCTTGGGTTTCTAAGGTTTGGAATACTGTTGAGAAGCACAAGAAAAAAGATTATACTTCGATTATTCACGGTCAGTACAAGCACGAGGAAACTGTTGCTACCAGTTCTTTTGCTGATAAGTATTTAATTGTGCTGAATTTGCAGGAAGCTGAATATGTCAGCAATTATATCTTGCACGGAGGCGACCGCGAGCAGTTTCTTGCTAAGTTTAGCAAGGCTTGTTCGGCTGGTTTTGACCCGGATGTTGATTTGGTAAGTGTCGGAATTGCTAACCAAACTACTATGCTCAAAACAGAAACTGAGAATATTGGCAAGTTGTTTGAAAAGACGATGATGCGCAAGTTCGGGCCGTCCAATCTTAACGAACATTTTCTGAGTTTTAATACTATCTGCGATGCGACTCAGGAACGGCAAGACGCTATGTTGGGTTTGGTTGAGGAAAAGTTGGATTTGATGCTGGTGATTGGGGGTTTTAATTCTTCTAATACTACTCACTTGCAGGAAATTGCGATCGACAAAGCTCTTCCTTCCTACCACATTGATTCTGCCGAGCGCATTTTACCGGGAAATCGCATCGAACACAAGCCTTTGGGGGCAGATTTGGTTGTGGCCGAAAATTGGCTGCCTGATGGTAATATTGTCGTCGGCGTGACTTCGGGTGCTTCGACTCCTGATAAGGTTGTTGAGGATGCGATCGATCGCATTTTGGCAATGAAAGCCGCTGTGATTGTCTAATTCTCTTGTTTCGCCACTGCACTCGAAATCGTCTGTTTCGGCGTGCAGGGCGATCGTCTCAATCCTCAACACACTCTCAACTCTAATTCCTGTTCGTTCCCTCTCGATCCTGAAAATTATCCGCCTTCATCTGCTGTTTGTTTCTCTACCAATTTCTCCCCGCTTCCCCAATTATTTTTTAGCCAGATCGTGAAAAATCGCCTTTTTTTTTGAGGGTAAAAGCTTGACACTTGCCGCTTAAAAAGGTATTATTATATAATGGAAATAGTGGCAATTTTTAAATTCAAGTTACCACTTCCATTATCTAAAATATAACTCGAAAATCCCCACAAATCAATAGGTAAAAACTCCTTTTTTTCGCCGCGATTTGAAATTGTCAAATCAGCAAAAGCGATCGCACAGAAAATAGGAAATTAAGCTGGGCGGGCAGCGAGAGAGTGTCTGTTTGCAGTCTCCTACCTAAGAAGGATGCGAGGGGGAACGATACTAAACTAAAAACAAGATCGAGCGCACCTTTGAGCCGGAAATTTATAGAGTTTCGCGGCCGTGTCGGCCCGGGCAAAAAAACGATCGCCCGCATCCAAGTCAAATAAAAAAAGCGGGACTCGCGCGCTGACTATTTCATGAACAAATCGCTGCACAGCCAAATCACCGCAGGCATCGGCATCGCCTTGGGACTGCTAATTTTTAATGCGGCAACTTCCTACCGCAATACTCTGAAGTTAGTCGAAAACGAAGCTTGGGTGAGCCACACTCACCGAGTTTTAACTGAACTCGAAGCCACACTTTCGACGGTAAAAGATGCTGAAACCGGACAGCGCGGTTATTTGCTGACGGGAGAAGAACGGTATTTGGAACCCTATCACAGCGCGATCGCCCGCGTCAA
Source organism: Microcoleus sp. BM001215392 (assembly GCF_036700185.1). Taxonomy (NCBI): domain Bacteria; kingdom Bacillati; phylum Cyanobacteriota; class Cyanophyceae; order Oscillatoriales; family Microcoleaceae; genus Microcoleus; species Microcoleus sp. BM001215392. The sequence goes on from NZ_JAUBOJ010000030.1 coordinate 27,862, forward strand.
CGTACAAGTAGCTCGATTGCAGCAGCTAATCGTTGACAAGCAGCAGCAACAGCGAGCTGGTGACTTGAAAATTGCGATCGACTCTAAATTAGCCGAACTTGAAGAAACGATCGTTCTGCGGCGCCAAAAAAACTTAGAAGCAGCCGTGCAGATAGTAAAATCCGGTAGGGGAAAGCAAATCATGGGCGGCATTCGGCAGCAGGTAGCCATCATGACTGCGGAGGAAAATCTGCTATTACAACAGCGCGCCCGAGAATCTCAAGCCAGCGCCAATTTGACAATCCTGACTTTTACCGTGGCTGCTGTAGTAGATTTGCTGTTGCTGCTGTTGGTTTACTATTTGGTAAAGCGCGATCGCATTTTGCGCGACAAGGCTCAAATCAAGCAAAATCAACTGTTAGAACAGTTAGAACACGATCGCAATTCCCTGCAATTAACCGAAGAACGTTTCCGCCTCGCCATTCTCAACGCCCCGCTGCCAATTATGCTGCACGCTGAAAACGGAGAAGTTTTGCAAATTAACTCCGCTTGGACAGAACTCTCGGGCTACAAATTCTCAGAAATTCGCACAATTGAAGATTGGACAGAAAAAGTTTACGGCAGCCGCAAATCGTTAGTACAAGCAGATATCAATTGGCTGCACAAATTAAACTCGCGCCTTTCTGAAGGTGAATATATAATTACCACAGCCAGCGGCGAAAAACGAATTTGGGACTTTTATTCTGCACCTTTAGGCAAGCTTTCCGACGGCAGAAGTTTAGTAATTAGTACCGCCATTGACATCACTGTGCGCAAACAAGCAGAAGCCGAAATTCGGAGGCTCAACGCTACTTTGGAACAGCGAGTGGAACTCCGCACCAATCAACTGCAAGCAGCCAACGAAGAATTAGAAGCTTTCACTTATACCGTCGCCCACGATTTGCGCGCTCCCTTGCGGGGAATGCAGGGATTGGCTGAAGCCTTGTTAGAAGATTACCGCGATCTACTTGACGAACTCGGTCAAGAATATGCCCAGCAAATTGTGAATTCTGGGCAACAATTAGAAGATTTGATTCAAGATTTGCTAGCATACAGCCGTCTGAGCCGTACTGATTTATCGCTGCAAGTTGTAGAGTTAGAATCTGCTGTCGCTGACGCAATTGCGATGGTACAAGCAGACGCTAAATCTAGCGGCGCTCAAATCAGCGTGCGATCGCCATTATTTGCTGTAATTGCCCACCGTGTTACTTTAGTTCAAGTAATCGCAAATCTGCTCACCAATGCTCTAAAATTTGTGGCAGGCGCATCGCCGCAAGTGCAGATATGGGCCCAGGAAATTCAACTGCCTCCAGAGGGAGAGACAGACAGACAGACTGCGGGAGAATGGAAAATGGGGAAAGTTGGAAAGTGGGAGCATTCGCAGTTATTGATTAGCACTGACCAATTGCCCGTTAGCGTTAGCGAAGCGATCGAACCCAAAGCGATCGAACCCAAAGCCAACGAAGACGATCGCCTCATCCGTCTGTGGGTAGAAGACAACGGCATCGGTATTGCCCCAGAACATCAAAAACGGATTTTTCGCGTCTTTGAACGGCTTCACGGTATCGAGTCATACCCCGGAACTGGTATAGGATTAGCTATTGTACAAAAAGCAGTCGATCGCATGGGGGGTCAAGTTGGTGTGGAATCCCAATTAGGACACGGCAGTAGATTTTGGATACAACTGAGGAAAGGATGAGCCAAAGGCAGACGATTTTGCTGGTGGAAGATAGCCCCGTTGATATTCTGTTGATGCAGCGGGCGTTTCGCAATCAGATTTTTACTAATACTTCGCTACAAATTGTCCGAGATGGAGATGCAGCGGTTTTTTATTTAAATGGTGATGGAGAATACAGCGATCGCGAGCGCTATCCTTTACCTGCGATAATTTTACTAGATTTGAAGTTGCCCAGGCGATCGGGTCACGAGGTTCTGGGTTGGCTCAAACAGCAGCCGCAACTAAAACGTTTACCTGTGGTTGTTCTTACTTCTTCAAGCCAAACAGTTGATGTCAATCAAGCTTACGATCTAGGGGTTAATTCTTATTTGGTTAAACCTGTCGGGTTTGCTTCTTTATCGGACATGATGCAGCGTTTTGGCGAGTATTGGCTCAACCATAACGAACTGCCGGAACCTCTAGAATTTTCTGGTTTATAGTAGCGTTATCCCAATTTTTAGGGTTCATTTCCTCGTTGTCAGACTCTTCGTCGCAACGAGAGATTTAATACTACTTCCCAAAAATAATCCCAAAAATAATCTATGTGTTTGCTCGTGTTCTCAACTATTATAAGTCAGTCGATTATATATTTTAGACTTCGACGGCTTGCTTGGGCTACAGTAAGCACAAATAAGCACAAGACGCCCAAGCGCGGGCTCCGTCGAACTACAGGACAAGTTGCGATCGCGGTCGCCCTTGCTTGCCGAAGTCTCAAAGATTTGAGATACTTCGAGTTGGCTGTACAAGTTTGAGATTTACTTGCAGCGCCGCGAATCACCGGAGTTTGAACTTTGGTCTAAGATTTTGTAATCTCCATTTTTGCCGTCGTGGGCTTGTATCCATTTTTGGGTGTCATCAGTCATTCCCAATTCTTTAATCTCAAATATAATAAAATCAAAACTGGTAGAATTTGGGATTGAGGTAGCGAGTCCTGTATCATCTGTTCCTGTGCGATGAATCCAAAATTGATGCCAGAGCAATCAACCTCGAAAATGGTAAGCCTGGGATTTTTACCAGAAAGAATTGGTTGAAAGCCCGCCCGCCTTTGACGGAGAAATTAAAATTAGACTATTCATTACTCCAATCCTCGGACTTAAGGGTAGAGGTTGCCCTCAAAAGTCAACTGTCAAAAGTCAATTGTCAACTGTCAACTGTTGAAGCAAGGCATTGATTAATATAATATCCACAAAGTTCGAGAGTAACCCTTAGCTCATCTATTTGTCCGCAAATAGTGACCAAAAAGTACCGACAGCATAATCTGTGAGATATAATAAAATACAAGAAAATAGAATTAAAAAAATCCTGGATAGTTAATTAGCACTAAATATTGAAATAACGGAATTCCTCAATAACATATTCTGAGATACAAGAATGTTTGTGCCACTACAAAAAAAACAAAAACCATGCTGTCTATTCTGTTGATCGACGACAACCCGAACGATCGCCTGATGATCGAGCGAGAACTGAGAAAAAGTTTTCCAAATTTAGAAGTTAAGTCGGCGATAGATGCCGAAACTCTCGAAAAAATCCTCGCAGCCGGGGAGTTTGACTTGGTAATTACCGACTACCAAGTCCGCTGGAGCGACGGATTAACTATTCTCAAACAAGTTCAAAGCCAGTACCCAAATTGTCCGGTAATTATGTGTACCGACAGCGGCAGCGAACAAGTGGCAGTCGAAGCGATGAAAGCGGGTTTGAGCGATTATGTGTTCAAAGGGCGACACTTCAACCGGCTGGCGTCCGCCGTGCGCGAAAGCTTGGAAAAACGGCGGCTGCGCGAGAACTATGCGAAAACTTCGGCAGAGTTGGGAATTTCTGAGGAACGGCTGAGGGTGGCGATCTCCGCCTCGCAAATGGGAACTTGGGATTGGAATATACTAACTGGCGACGTGGTTTGGTCGGAGGGACACGAATTGTTATTCGGGTTGGAAGAAGGCAGTTTTGCGGGAACTTACGCAGCGTTTTTTGCCTGCGTTCACCCGGAGGATCGCGATGCTATTAGTCGGGCGATCGCCTTTTCTTTAGAAAACAAGATAGAATACCAGCACGAATTTAGAGTGATTTGGCCTGACGGCAGCTTGCACTGGATCGCCGGTAGGGGCAAGTATTTTTATGATGCTACAGGTCGATCGGTGCGATCGATCGGCGTGGTTTGGGATATTACCGATCGCAAGTTATCCGAAGCCAGAATACAGCAAAGCGAGGAAAATTTGCGCTTTGCCCTAGAAGCAGCTAACACTATTGCTTTTACCTGGGATATTGCTTCCGGGGAAGTCCGCCGCTCGTGCAATGCCGCCGCACATCTTGGTTTGGGCCCGCACAGCACGGTTGGTACTTTTGAGCAAAAAAAGCATTTGGTGCATCCAGATGACCGCGACAGCTTTTTGGCAGATTTGGATGCCGCACTCAGCGGCTCGGGAGTTTACGAGTCGGAACACCGCCAACAGCGCCCCGACGGTTCGGTGATTTGGCTTCACGACAAAGGGCGGGTGGTTTTTGACGCATCCGGTAAACCAGTGCGGCTGTTCGGCGTAGCGATCGACATTACCGCTGGCAAACAGTTAGAATGCGATCGATCGCAGGCTCTGGCGCGCGAGCGATCGTATTTGCACCGCCTGCAAAAGTTAACCTCCGCCTCAGTGGCGCTCCACTCCACGCTGTCGGTAGCAGACATCGTTCAGTTAGCAGCAGATAGCGCCCGCTCCATTCTGGAAGTCCATCAAGCAGCCGTCAACCTCAGCCCTTCGGCCCACTGGGATGCCGGAATTAGCAAGTTTTCCCTATCCGAAAAATACGCCCAGTGGCAAGATTACTGCGAAGAGCCAGACGGTACGGGCATTTATCAGGAAGTTTGCCGGCACCAACAGGCGATGCGGATGACTCAAAGCGAGTTAGAGGCTCACCCAGCGTGGCGGAAGTTCGGTAAGGCTGCGGGGAATCACCCGCCGATGCGGGGCTGGCTGGCGGTACCGCTGACGGCTCGCGATGGCAGAAATATGGGATTGATTCAGTTGTCGGACAAGTATGAGGGGGAGTTTGGGGAAGATGACGAAAGTATTTTAATGCAGTTGGCTCAAGCAGTTTCGGCGAGCATCGAAAACGCGCGGCTTTATGAGGAATCTCAGCAAGCAAATCGCATGAAAGATGAGTTTTTAGCAACTCTTTCTCACGAGCTGCGATCGCCCTTAAACGCGATTTTGGGCTGGGCGCAACTACTGCGCCACCGCAGTTTCAGTCCGGCTGCTACTGCTCGGGCACTGGAAACAATCGAGCGCAATGCTAAAATGCAAACTCAATTGATTGAGGATTTGCTGGATATTTCGAGAATTATTCGCGGCAAATTGACTTTAAATCCAAGTCCTGTAAATTTGATTTCGATGGTGGAAGCAGCGGTAAATACGGTGCGGTTGGCGGCCGATGCTAAGTCGATCGACGTGCGGTTTGCAATTCTAGATTTGGGCTGCGATACTGCTGAATTTTGCGAACCCTGGCAGGTTTATAGCAATCCCGAATCTCAGTTAAATCCGAGATTTTTGGTATCGGGAGACCCCGGCCGCTTGCAGCAGGTAATTTGGAATTTGCTGACAAATGCGATTAAGTTTACGCCGCGCGGCGGGCGAGTGTCCATCCGCTTGCAGCGATTTGATTCGGAGGTTGAGCTAACTGTTACCGACACCGGAATTGGGATTGCTGCGAATTTTTTGCCTTATGTGTTTGAGTCTTTCCGGCAAGCGGATGCTACGATTACTCGGAATTATAGCGGTTTGGGGCTGGGTCTGGCGATCGTCCGGCAGTTGGTGGAACTCCACGGCGGCAGGGTTTGGGCCCAGAGTCCGGGACTGGATATGGGCTCGACTTTTACTTTCCGCCTCCCTTCGATTCCGGTAAATTCGATCGCCCACGAGGAAGCGCCGATGTTGGCTAGCGGTGGTAATTTACAGGGAGTCAAGGTTTTAGTCGTAGATGACGAGGTGGATTCGCGGGAATTTATGATGTTTGTCTTGACTGATTCCGGGGCGGTTGTCAGGGCTGCATCGTCTGCTGCTGAGGCGTTTGAGGTGGCGTTTGAGTTTGTGCCGGATATTTTGGTCAGCGATATCGGAATGCCTGAGGAAGACGGCTATTCGCTGCTGTTAAGGCTGCGTTCTGTGGCCACCCAAAACGGCAGCAAGTTTCGGGCGATCGCCCTGACGGCCTATGCTAGAGATGAAGACCGATCTCGGGCACTGAAAGCTAGTTTCGATCTGCATCTGGCTAAACCCGTACAGCCCCATGTCTTGGTGGAGGCTGTAGTCAGTTTAAGGCGTGCCGGCGCTAACCAATAGACTTGAATTGCAAAAATCGGAAAACACCCTGAAATTATCTGCGTTTATCTGCGTTTATCTGTCTGACATCTGCGGTTTATGTATCAATCAAAGACTTATGCAATTCAAGTCTAATTAAAATAACTTAATTAATCATTAGTAATTATGTTCGTAGTGAGGAATGCGAGTCCGCATCAAAAGCCAAGGACTAAAGTCCGAACGATCAAACCTGTCATAAAATGCCGATCGACTGATATCACGTCCGGTCGATTACCATAACAAAAACCGAACGCACGTGGACTTTAGTCCGCAACATACTGCGGACTAAAGTCCACACGTGGG
>NZ_JAUBOJ010000031.1:0-16613 GCF_036700185.1 Microcoleus sp. BM001215392
ATAAGTTATTAGTTATAATCCCATATTGAATGCGGTCATGCTTCGCCCCTACAAACATATTTGCCTTGCACCAGATGCACCCGAGGAAGAGAAGAGAGACGAATACAGGACGATGAAGAGCGGATTTGATATAACCTCATAACTAAAGCCGATACCAGTCAAGCATAAATGGTTTGATTCCCGTACTGCGCAACCCAACTACAAGCTGTCAACTGTCATAACAGATATCGGAATCTGCAAAATAAACTCTGTCGGGCCGCCGACAGCAGAAATACAACTAATTTGACCTCGATGTTTTTCCACTACAATATCGTGACTGATGGCCAACCCCAATCCAGTACCGCGGCCCACAGGTTTCGTAGTAAAAAATGGGTCAAATATCCGGTGGCGTACTTCTTCGCTCATCCCGCAACCGTTATCGGTAATGTGAATCATCACGGATTGGGATGTTTGATTGGGAAATTTTGAATCAAGATTGTGCGGCGCAGGTTCTGAGTCAGAAGCTAATGAAGTCTTGATGGTAATTTTTCGGGGATAGGGTTGAGCTTCTAGGGCATCTATCGCATTAGTTAGCAGGCTCATGAACACCTGATTTAACTGACTGGCGTAACAGGTGACTTTGGGCAGTTTATTGTAGTGTTTGATGACTTCTATATCACCCGCAGTGCTTGCTGTTTTGAGCCTGTGTTGCAAAATAACTAAAGTATTGTCAATGCCTTCATGAATATTCACTGGTTTGTACTTTTCTTCGCCGAGGCGGGAGAAGTTGCGAAAAGACAGCACAATCTCGCTAATTCGAGAGGCACCATCTTTCATTGAGTTTAGCAGTTTTGGATAATCGTCTGCGATGAAGTCGGGTTGAATTTTGTTTAATTCGCCGACAATTTCTGCCACGGGCTGCGGGTAGTAATGTCGGTACAATTGCACGAGACGAACTAAATCTTGTGCATAGTCGCCCGCCATGCCAAGATTGCCATTGATAAAGTTGATGGGATTGTTGATTTCGTGAGCGATTCCTGCTGCTAGTTGCCCTAAGGAAGCCATTTTTTCCTTTTGGATTAACTGAGCTTGAGTTTTTTTGAGTTCAGTTAAAGTTTGTTCGAGTTGTTGGGCGTAGGATTGTGTTTGCTGGAACAACTGGCGCTGCATCAGTTGATTTGAGACGCGCACCATGACTTCTTGTTCCTGAAAGGGTTTGGTGATATAATCTACACCGCCAACTTCAAAGGCTTTGACTTTATCGAACACTTCGTTTAAAGCACTGATAAAAATTATAGGAATGTCTTTGGTTGCGGCAGAATTTTTCAATGCTTGGCAGACTTTGTAGCCGTCCATACCTGGCATCATGATGTCCAGCAAGATTAAGTCGGGAGGAGTTAATTCGATCGACCTTAGAGCGAGTTGTCCGTCTGGTGCGGTGCGTGTTTTGTAGCCTTGCTTCGAGAGTATTTTTGCTAGCAAGTGCAAATTGTTCGGCACGTCATCAACAATTAAAATATTCCCTTTGAAAGCGGGAGTTGCTTCGTAATTCATGTGATGTCCGGTAAAATAACCTTGATAGGTTTGTGGTGAGGAATCTAATTCCTCCTCAAGCTCGTGGGGCTTGCATTTTTGATTGCTAAGCATATCTAATATTATTTTTATTTGGTTTCGGGACGGATGAGAGCTAGTATTTGATTGAACTGAAACTCGTTAGCTAATGCGGTGAGAGCGCTAGCTAAAGATCGATCGCCAATTTGCTCTATTTGACTGAGAATCAACTCTAAATCGCACTCAATTGTTGCTTTCTCTAAAGCTGCTAGCCAATCGGCTGGTAAACCGGCAAGAGTCTCGGAAGTCGGAGCCTCGATTGAAGTTGGCTCTGGCACAGTTTCCGGTTCTTCGTAAATGTAACGCACTCCGAGATGTTTATGAAGGGTAGCAAAGATTTCTGCCTCTGCAAAGGGTTTGTGGATAAAGTCATCGCTATTATCTGATGCAGTAACGGTTCGTGCTTCCTGGGTGTTATCGGCACTCACGGCAATAATCGCGGTAGTTTGACCTTTTACGGTGGCTTTAATGCGTTTCGTTGCTTCACCTCCATCCATCACCGGCATCCACATATCCATAAAAATTAAGTGGGGCTCAAAACTCGAACACACTTCTATTGCTTCTTGGCCGTTGCTGGCTTCTTGGATCTCAAAGTCAAAGCCTGCAAGCATTTTCAGCAGCAGTTTGCGGTTGTCCGATCGATCGTCCACAATCAAGATCCGGTAGCGCGGCTGGTTGGGTTCTAGGGCGATCGCCCGACGCGGTGGCTGTACCGATTCAACATCCGTTGGATCGACAGGGCTGACGGGGATATCGAAGGCGAAGGTAGTGCCGCTTCCTAGTTGACTGCGCACAGCAATCGCGCCGCCCATCAGCTTGACAAAGTGTTGGCTGATGGCCAGCCCCAAACCGGTTCCCTGCTGCGATTTTTCCCCGGATTTGGTTTGCACAAAGGCTTGAAAAAGCCGAGCTAATTCATCAGCAGCCATGCCGCACCCTGTGTCTTCTATTTCAAAATGTAATTTGTAATTGATTGGCAATTGCTGATTTTCACCCTCCCAAACCGTGCTTATTCTTAGGGAAATTCTTCCCTCTTTTGTAAATTTAATGGCGTTAGAAAGCAGATTAGTTAAAACTTGGCGCAACTTCAGTCTGTCGGTTTGTACGTACTGGGGAACATCGCTAGCAGACTCACATATTAACTGCAATTGTTGCTCCCGTGCCTGGAGTTGAAATATCTCTTTTGCCTCGTCGAGCAGGTTGCTTAATTTAAAATTTGTGGGGTCGAGGGTAATGCGTCCCGCCTCTATTTTGGCTAAATCTAATATTTGATTGATCAGAGTTAGTAAGTGCTCCCCGCTGCGGTTGATGATGCGGATATTTTCTTGTTGTTCGGCGTTGAGGTTGGTCGATCGCTGCATCAATTGGGAGAAGCCGAGAATTGCGTTGAGCGGCGTGCGGAGTTCGTGGCTCATATTTGCCAAAAAAGTGCTTTTGGCGAGGTTGGCGGCTTCTGCTGCTAAGGCGGCTTTTTGGAGCTGTACTGCTTGCTGTTGACTGGCTTCGAGGAATTGAGATTGTTGTAGGGCGATGCCTAGTTGAGTGCTAATTTGCAGTGCAATGTTGATTTCGGCTTCGCGCCAAGTGCGGGGCCCAGTATTTTGATAGCTGGCGAGCAAACCCCAAATTTGACTGCCGCAGAATATGGGGCAAATAATGTAGGCTCTAGCTTGAAATTGCTCTAACACTTCGACGTAACAAGGAGTAAATCCAGCGGTGTATATGTCTTCAACCATGCGGTAACAAACACCTCTATCGTAGATACCGACTTGATTTTCTTGTATATAGGTATCTCGTACTCCTTCACCGCAGGTTCGCAACTCTTTCGCCGCACAGCTAAAGTCGGCGGCGAGATTGTTTGGCAAATTAAGATCGTCCAATTGTTGCATTAGAGATATCCAGCCCGCAGCTATTGACTCGGCAACAAATTCGCCGCTCCAATCTGGATTAAAGCGATAGATAGCGACTCGATCGCAGTTGAGGGTTTGTCGCAATTCTGAGGTTGTAGTCTCGAAGATTGTGTGAATATCTAAGGACTGACGGATGCGATCGATCGATCGCCCGATCGCTTTTTCCCGCTGGGTGCTTGCTCGCAAAGCTGCTTCGGCTTGTTTGTGATCGCTAATATCCAAGACTGTGCCGAACCAACGCAGCAACTCTCCTGTTCGATCGAAAACTGGTTTCCCTCTGACTTCTAGGTAAGTGAGAGAGCCATCTCTGCGGATCAGGCGCAGATCGAATTCAAAGCTTTTTTTCTCGATCGCTCGATCGTGAATCATTGTCAGATAGAGCGATCGATCTTCTGGATGAAAACGCTTGATTAATTGTGCGGTTGTTGGCGGTTTTTGAGTCGGATCGAGCTCGAACATACGATATAGTTCTTGACTCCAAGTGCTGGTTGCTGGGGCTATATCGTATTCCCAACTACCAATACGGGCAATTTTTTGGGCTTCCAGCAGTCGGGCTTCCGCCAACTGGCGATCGCTAATGTCCCGAGCTACCCAAACCACGGAGTTATCTGAGAGCGGCGAGATTTTAGCACTAAACCAAATTTCTTGGTTGTTAATCAGCAGACTGTAATCAAAATTTATTGTTTGTTGGGTTGCTAAGGCCTCTCGAACTCGATCGAAATAAATCTCCTCGCTTTCATCCTGAAAAAATTGTTGGATGATTGAGTCGATCTGATTTGTCTGATAGTTGTATTGAAAAATTCCCTTGCTGGGTATAATTTGAATAGTTTTGGAGCGGGGCTCGAGAATCAAGATTATATCTGCGATCGCCTCGAATATTTTCAGAACTTGCTCGGTAGAAGTGTAAAGTTTTTGTTCTAGCAATTCGCGGTCAGCCATTTCATACTCTAATAGTTCGTTAGCACGAGCTAAGGCGGTGGTACGTTCGGTAACTTTGGTTTCTAAATTGTGATTGTAGTCAGTTAAGATTTTTTCTGATTGTTTGCGTCCTGAGATGTCAGTAAAAGCATTGATCGCATAAATAATGTTGCCGCCTGCGTCGAAGATTGGTGTGGCGCGTACCTCAAGATTAATAATTTCCCCATTGCGATGCAATTCTAAATCGTCAACGAGTACGGTTTCGCCGTGCAGCGCTCGGGAGGCGGGCAATTCTGCTGTTGGAAAAGGCTGGTTTTGGCGGTAGATTTGATAAACTTCTGCCATTTCTTCTAAAGTTGCGTCGGGGATATTTTCTACACCGGTCAAACGCTTGGCAGTTTGGTTTAAGTAGATGACTTTACCCGAGACATCGTGGATAGATATTCCCGCTGGTACGGCTTCTAAAAATTGCTTGAGTTGGCTCTTGCGATGCGTTAAAGCTTCAGTTAAAGATTTTTGGTCTGCCAAAGCCTGTTGCAGTTGCGCTGCCATGAGATTGAAGGAACTGGCGAGTTCTCCGACTTCATCGAAGCGTCTAATTTCTAAAGGTCGATCCCATTCTCCTTTTGCCAGATTTTGGGCGGCGGTATTCAAGCGCAAAATGGGTTTTGCGATCCAACGCACCGTCAACAATCCGATCGCGAGATCCAACACCAAAGTAACACCGCACAACCACAAGGTATTGCGGGTATTTGCTTGGATGGGAGCCATGAAATCCGACTCGGACACCATCACCACAATCAACCAATCCCAGCCGCGGGCATTTCGATAGGGAGTGACGCGGACAAACTGGGGAGATCCGTTAATGTTCAGGTTCAATTTCTGGGCTGTTTGCAGCGGGCCAATGTTGCGAAAGCGGTTGGCGAGTTGCTGAGCAATGTCTCGGGTGGGGATATCTTTGGTGTTGCTGGCTTGTACTGGCGTCGGTTGCTGTTTTGGGAGCTTGACCAGAGGTGTTTTGAGGGTGGATGCGGCCACCAGATTGCCCGATCGATCCATAATAAAAGTTTGTCCCGACTCAGAGAAGTGGAGGCGAGACAGAAAGTTATTGATTGACGGCCCGGAATTATCCGCGAGGCGATCGCGGGTACGCTCTGTTACTTGCTGCATTAGCTGCTGCGCTACATCCTCGACTGCTTCCCGGCCGCTTTTAAAAGAAAGAAAGCCTACTAGCCCGACGGCGCTGACTGTTAGCAAGACAAAGGGCACAATCAAAACAGTTCGCAGCGGAAGCTGGGGGAAAATTTGGGCTGCTGGACGGTTGAGGGGATTAAGGGGCATGGAATCACACAATTGGCCGGGGGGGAGGTTAATTGTTTTGAGTTTTTGACCTTTTTAGTTTAACGGTTTAACTTGGTGCTGAGCTGGGGGGAAGAAATACCGCGTCTATACAAAAAATCCGGCGGTTTCTAACCGCCAGAAAGTCAAACGATGTCCGCCGGACGCCGACGAAGAAATACCGCGTTTTATCAATAAAAACCTCGGCGGTTGGAAACGGCGTTTATACAAATAACCCGGCGGTTGGAAACCGCGTCTACACAAACGATGTCCGCCGGACGCCGACGAAGAAATATGATGGAATTTGATAAATGTGCGATGGATGGAGCCCCGCTACGCTACGGAATCTTCAACCCGCGCACCATCCGGGTTTTGTGTGTGTAGACGCGGTTTCAACCGCCGGGTTTTCAACCGCCGGGTTTTCAACCGCCGGGTTTCCAACCGCCGGGTTTCCAACCGCCGGGTTTTGTTTGTGTAGGCTACTTTGACATATTTAATTTTGCTAAGACGGTGGCGAATCGAGCAGAGTCGATCGGCTTTGCTAAATGTTCGTTGTAACCGGCCTCGATCGCCCGATCGCGGTCTTGTTGGCTAGCATAAGCTGTCAGGGCCACGGCCGGCAAGCGCTTGATTTTGTCGGATTCGGACGATCGCACTTTGCGGATCAGCGAGTAGCCATCCTCAACCGGCATCCCGATGTCGCTGACTAAAATATCTGGCGGCGACTGCTGTAAAATCTCGATCGCCTCTTGTACCGAAGCAGCAGCCATCGCTACCGCCCCCAACTGTTGGAGCGCCACAATCAAAAACTCGCGGTTGTCGGGTTCGTCATCAACTACCAACACCTTTAAACCAGCCAAATTACCCGGACTCACGGGAGGGAAATTGGTTTCTTCTCTTAACTGCGGCTGCTGGCTCCGGCGCTGTTTGAGCGGTAACATTACTGTAAATGTGGCTCCGAGTCCCTCTCCGGGACTTTCGGCGCGGACGGTGCCGCCGTGGAGTTCCACCAAGTGACGGACGATCGCCAATCCCAGTCCCAAACCCCCGTAAGCTTTAGTAATTGAGCCATCTGCTTGTCGGAAGCGATCGAAGACGTAGGGTAGAAACTCAGCCGAAATGCCTTTGCCGGTATCGCTAACTTGAATTTGCAGGTACTGATTGCTGGTGGGCGACGATCGGGAATTAGCAGCAGTTGCGCGATCGTCGTAGCTCAAATCGGCAAGCGAAAAGTCAAAATTCTTTGACAAGCGCAAGCGCACGCTTCCCCCGGATGGGGTAAACTTGACGGCGTTAGTCAGCAAATTCGAGACTACCTGCTGCAACCTCTGGGCGTCTCCCCACATCAAACTGACTCCCGGGTCAATTTCGTCAAAAACAGTCACAGACTTAGCTTGGGCGGCGAAACTGACACAACTGAGAGCAACTTCGATCGTCTTTCTCATCACAAACCAGCCGGGTTTGAGAATTAGTTTGCCTTGAATAATCCGAGAAACATCGAGCAAATCTTCGACTAGCTGCGCCTGCACCCTGGACTGACGCTCGATCGCTTCCAAACCGCAAGCTAAAGAATCTGCCGTGTACGGGCGGGTGCGCAGCATTTGCGCCCAGCCGAGAATCGCATTTAAAGGCGTGCGGAGTTCGTGGGAAAGAGTGGCGAGAAACTCGTCTTTCTGGCGGTTGATGGCTTCGGCTTGGGCGCGGGCTGTTTGTTCGCGATCGAGCAACTGGGCGAGTTCTGCCTCGACTTGCTTGCGATCGCTGATGTCGGCGACGATCGACATACAGTTAATGTTACCCTTGGCGTCGCGGACGGGAGTTGCCCACAAACCGATGTCGATCGCTGTGCCGTCTTTTCTTTGGCGTTGGGTTTCCACTCCCGCGATCCCGTGTCCGGCGCGAATTTTTTTCAAGTTCGCCATAAATTCCTGGCGCTTGTCAGCGGGAACGGTAGGCAAAAATTGACCGATCGCCTCTGATGCTGACCAGCCAAAAATCTTCTCGGCGGCGGGGTTCCACATTTTCACAATCCCGTCCTCGGCGTCTAAAACGGTAATTCCGAGGGGACAAGCTTGGATCAAGGCTTCTAAAGTTTGATTGATTTGCGATCGCGCCTCTTCTGCTTGTTTGCGATCGGTGATATCGACATTGACGCCGATCATCCGCAAAGGCAAACCAATCTCGTCCTGAAACACCTTAGCCCTGCAAGCAATCCAGGCCGTGCTGCTGTCCCGGCGACAAATGCGGAACTCGGTGTTTAATTCCTCTCCCGACGCCGCTGCCGCTTGCACCTGCTGTTCGGTGAGTGCGCGATCGTCTGGATGCACCATTTCTACCCAATTTTGATAGCTCTCGAAACCGCCGGCTGGCAGCCCGTACAAAGCCTCTAACTCTGGCGTACACGCGAGGGAGCCGGTTTGGATTTTCCATTCAAAAGTTCCGATTTTGCCTGCTTGCTGAGCAATTTGCAGGCGTTGTTGGTTGTTTTTGAGTTCTGCTTCCACTTGGGAGATTTCGGTCAAGTCGATGTAGAAGGCGACGATCGTCTCTGGTTGGCTTTTGTCCGGGCACAGGATCGTCGCGCCCATCAAAATCGGCACGCGGCTGCCATCTTTGCGGATGTACTCTTTCTTAAAAGGAGTTGCGACTCCCGACGCCCGCAGTTCCCCGGCCGCCCGGGAATCGAGGTGGATGTATTCGGGGGCTGTCATCTGGTTCCACCAGATTTTACCCGAGAGCACGTCTGAGCGGGTGTAGCCGACCATGTTGAGCAGGGAGTCGTTGGCGTAGGCGATGCGGCCTGTCAAATCGCCGATCGCCACTCCGAAAATATTTGAGTCTAACAGTCGCCGGAATAAAGCTTCGCTTTGCTGGATTACCCGTTTTGCTTGGTTGCGATCGGTGATTTCTGCTACCACGCTGCTGACGCCTAACAGCGTTCCCGATTCATCGCATACGGGATAAAAACTGACTTGCCAATCCCGCACTACGCCCGGCTGTTGGAGGGTTTCGGCCTTCATTTCCAAGTCGAGTACGGGGGTTTGCGTCGCCAGCACTTGCAGGTAAATCGGCTCTACCATATCTGCCAGTTCTGGAATCGCTTCTCTGACGGTGCGCCCGATGTGATCTGCGATCGTGCGGCCGTTGATCTGAGCCAGGTATTCGTTCATGCGGATGTAGCGCAAATTGGTATCGAGAAAGCACAGCCCGACTGGTGTGGTGTTGTAAACCAAGTTGAGTTCTGCTAATTGGTTGCGAATCCTAATATCGTTTTCTCGGAGCTGGTTTTGCGCTTGTTTGCGATCGCTAATATCGATCACGAAGAACGAGCCTTTGTCTGTGCATCCTTGCAAGTTTCCGGCGCCGATAAAAATTGGGAAGCGCGAGCCGTCAGAGCGGATAAATTCTTTTTCATAGGGCGTGCAACTTCCAAATTCTGCGACTTGGGTGATGGCTGCGCGATCGAGTTGGGCGTATTCCGGCGGCGTCAGATCGATCCAGCGAATCAGTCCTGAAAGCAAGTCTTCCCTCGTATATCCAATCATTTCCAGCAGGGCGTCATTAGCTTCAGTAATTGCGCCGCCCAGATCCCAGAAACCGATGCCGATCATGTTAGAATCTACCACGCTGCGGAAGCGCGTTTCACTTTCCCGCAGCGCTAATTCTGTTTGTTTGGCTGCCGTAATATCTGCGAGAATTATGCCAGCGCCAATGATTTCTCCCCTTTCATTTTTTACAGGGTAGTAGTTGGCGAGCCAGTAGCCGAAATATCCGGGTTTTCCCGGATGTTCGCCGCTGACTTCTACGTTTAAAACAGGTTCGCCGGTTTCTATAACTTGCTGAATTATCGGTGCTAATTTGGCGGCGGATTCTGGGAATAATTGGCGGAAGTCTTGGCCGAGATGCTGTTCGGCGCTCAAACCGTTGAGTTCTGCTAATACTTGATTGATCCGGATGTAGCGCATTTGGCGATCGAGAAAGCAAATCGCTAGGGGAGATGCTTCTAACAGTGCGTCAACTAAGGCGAAGGATTCCGATGTTTGAGATAGTGCTTGTTGCGCTTCTGCGTAAAGTCTGGCGTTGTCTAGGGCGATCGCCACGCGGTATGCTAAATCTTCTAACATTGCCATATCCGCTGCACTGTAGCACCGCCCCGACTTTGAGGTAAAGCAACTGAGCGCACCCATTACCCGCCCGCGCGCCTTCAGCGGTACGCAAGCGTGAGATCCGAGATTGAGCGATCGCAACATTTCAATTTCTGCTACATTTTCGGCTGCTGCTGCTAAAATCTCCTCATCCACTTCGGCAATTAGCTCCGATTTGCCGGTGCGAATTACCAGCGGATAGCCGTTAACAGCATCAGAGGCGATCGGGCTGCGGACTCTCAAGTTATTAATCCTATCAACTATAGAAGGTTCTGCGTGAGCTACAGCCACTCGGCGCACGTTTGAGTCGGTTTCGGTCAAATGGATGCAGCACCCGTCTGCGATGCTGTTAACTGCTAATTCAGCGACTTTTTGCAGCACTGTTTCCCCGTCAAACACATCAGCCAGAATTTTGCTGACTTCTGCTAAAAATGCCGATCGCTGTTGTTCTATTTGGGCTTTTTCCCGGGCTGCTTGCTCGATTGTCAACTGCACTCTTTGAGTTTCTGCAAGTTTGAGTTCTGTGATATCGCGGGCGACAATTAATGCCGATTCTGGTACGCCGTCAGAGTCAAGTTCGGGAACAACGCGAGATTGATATGTTCTGATGCCGTTGGTTGAGTAGGCCTGGAATTCGATGATTTCTTCTCGTCCAGTTGCTAACACTTTGTGCAGGGTTTCATCCCACATCTGGCACAGTTCTGGGGGCGTTCCTAGGTCTTCACTGGTTTTACCGAGGAAGAATGAAACTGGTTTTCCTTGGCTTCTGGCAACTGCTTGATTGACATAAATATAACGCAGTTCTTTATCGGTGCGGATAATCACATCGGGCGTATTTTCTAGCAGCGTTCTCAGTTGCTGTTCGCTGCTAGACAAAGCTGCTTGCGTTTGCTGTCTTTCGGTGACATCTCGCACCGTGCCCACGTGTCCGATCAGTTCGCCACAGTCGGAGAACATCGGCGAGGAAGCAACGTTAATCCAGCGGACAATCCCGTCTGCTGTTTGCAGGCGGTATTCGATCGCATATTCCCCACCTTGTCGAGTATAATCCAGCCACCGACTCAATACGTGCGATCGATCTTGCGGGTGAATGCAATTCTCCCAACCGTCTCCTAAAAGTTCTGCAAAACTCAAGCCACAAATCGATTGACAGCGCGGGTTTGTATAGGTGTAGCGCCCCTGGAAATCTGCCATAAAAATCCCCATCGGCGAACAGGAACTCAAACAGCGGAATCGTTCTTCTTGAGCTTGCAGCGCTTCTTTAGCTACTGTCAGTTCGGCCGTGCGCTGTGTGACGCGGTTTTCGAGCTGAGTGTATGATAAAGCTAGGGCTATTTCTGCTGATTTGCGATCGGTAATATCGATACCAGTTGCAATCACATATTCTACCAAACCCCGGTCATCGACCATCACCGTATTCGACCAAGAAATTAAGCGCTGGTATCCATTTTTGGTGCGCCAATAGTTTTGATATTCGCTCTGAAAAGGTTCCGCGCTAAGTTGGGCAAAAACTGTTTGAACAGGCTCAACTTCTTCGGGAAGCAAAAATATATCCCAAATACATTTATCTACAACTTCTGCTAGCAAGTAGCCTGTGTTTTTTTCGCAAGCTTGGTTAAAACGGACAATCCGTCCTTGGCTGTCGAGAACTACAATCAAGCAAGCCGTGGTGTCAGTTACTTTGGCAAGAATCTGACGTTCTATTTCTAGTTCTTGTTGTGCAGACTTTAAGCCAATATACCAAGCGCCAACCATGGTAGCGGCCAAAATTAAGATGATAGGAGTTGCCTGGAGTGCAAACAGTAACAGAGTTGTTAGCAGTAAGGCCGTGCCGGCGCTAAATGTAGCAATGTTATAAGATTTAATGGGTAAGGGCAAAACCTGAAACCGGCTCATTTTTTTTAACCTGTAGCGATCGCGCGATCGCACTATTCCTGTTTGTGTCGATCGAACAACATCGTCAAAGTAATTATGTGTTTTTTCTATACAAAACCACATTTGCGATCGTCGTGCCATCTTCCCAGAGGCAGATTTGCCGAAGTCAGTAGTCAGTAGTCAGCAGTCAGTAGTCAGTAGGGGCGGTACCCCGCCGTGCCCGCCCTCATCAGTCATCTCCCCATCTCCCCATTTCCCCATCTCCCCTTTCTCCAGTCGCCCAAATCCAGCAATTATACCTGCCGCAGCTTATGATAAATCAAGGGACAAATTCGATCGACTGATTTCTGGGAGCAACAATCGGCGTGAATCACAAGCTGGCAAAAATTATCGGATTATTCTTAGCCGCCGCCACAGTATTCGGATTTGTGGGTTACGCGCTGCAAAATCCCAACTCGGTGGGTAACTCCGGGATCTCGATCGGCTTCCCCAATCTTACCATTGCAGCTCTCGGGGCGATCGACAACAAACGCGACCAAATTTATCTCAACGGAAATTGGCAATTTGTCCCCGCAGTTGGCAACCCCCAAACCCCCCCCACATCAATTAGTTGGGGCTCCATCCAAGTACCCGGAAACTGGGAAGAAGAAAACAACGAATCAGTACCCGGAATCATCAGCCGCGGCACCGGCAAAGAGTGGGAAAACTTCAACAGCAAACAACTAATAAAAGCTTGGTACCAGCAAACAATCAATATTCCAGACAACTGGAAAAACCGCCGCATTTTTATCGACTTAGCCAGAGTCAGCACCGATGCAATCATCTTTGTTAACGGCCTTAACAGCGGTCAAATAGAATGGCCCTACGGCACAGTTGAAATTACCTCATTAGCCAAACCCGGTCAAAACACCATATCTATTTTAGTCGCGGCAGTATCCGAAGAAAAAGACAAAGCCGTGATTATGGGCCCCACAGAAATTTACACAGAAAAATCCAACTTGCAATCACGGGGAATCATCGGCGAAGTCCGGCTGTTTGCCGTTCCTCCAGGCCCGCTAATTAGCGACGCATTCGTACAAACTTCCACCCGCAAAAAACAAATTAAAATCGATGTCGAACTCAAAGACGTTACCCAAAACGGTCAAGTTCAACTCACCGCCAAAATGCTCGACGACCAAGGAAAAATCGAACAACAATTTACAACCACCGCCAGCGTTCAAGCCAAACAAACTCAAACATTAAAATTGATGTGGAACTGGCCCAATCCCCGCCTGTGGGATGTCGGCAAAC
The DNA here is from genome assembly GCF_036700185.1 of Microcoleus sp. BM001215392. NCBI lineage: Bacteria > Bacillati > Cyanobacteriota > Cyanophyceae > Oscillatoriales > Microcoleaceae > Microcoleus > Microcoleus sp. BM001215392. The sequence continues at coordinate 13,067 of NZ_JAUBOJ010000031.1, forward strand.
CAAACCTTTACACCATGCAATTAGAAGTCAAAGGCAGCGGCATTGACACGCAATACGACCAACCTTTCGGCTTCCGCGAATTTTGGATAGAAGGCCGCAAATTTTTCTTAAACGGCACAGAATTGCGCCTGCGCCCCACCTTGCACGCAGACGGTGCTTGGGAAAGTGGCACAGTAGAAGTTACCGACAAATTAATTGAAGGCTACACAAAAGCAGGTTTTAACATCGTAGAAACCTGGCCTTGGGATCACGACGAACGCGGCAGGTGGCACTTCCGAGAACTGTTATGTGAAAGGGCAGACCTCAAAGGTTTTCCGGTAATGGCTCCCACATTAAACGTTACATCTATCGCTTGGAATGGCAAGTGGAAAAACCCCTATTTTGCCAACCAGTGGAAATCGCGAATGGCAACAGAAATGCGCCGCTACCGCAACCATCCATCAGTATTAATGTGGGCGACAAGTCCCAATTTTTTCGGCAACGCTGACGACCAAAATCCGCGTCGCATCGGCAAAAGAAAAATTGAAGGAACTCTCGGCAAGCTAGAAGACGAGCGCTTGCGAGCCAACACTCCCCTAGGTAACGACACTGTAGCTGCCATTAAATCTGCCGATCCAACCAGACCGGTGATGGTACACCAAGGAGCAAATATTGGCGACGTTTATGCGCTAAATTCTTATTTAAATATGATTCCCCTGCAAGAACGGGAAGAATGGATTTCCGAGTGGAGCAAAACCGGGGATATGCCCTACATGATCGTCGAGTTTGGTACGCCACTGTTCGCGACCATGATGCGCAATCGCCAAGGTTTCAATCAAGTGATTGTTAGCGAACCTTGGATGACTGAGTTTGCCGCAATTTATTTTGGCAAGCAGGCTTACGAGTTGGAAAGTCCGGCTTATAAAGCTAAAATTCGCGAGCAATTTATCAAGGGTCAGCAGTATCAAAGCTGGCACCTGAAAAAAGAGTTAGATTTTGCACCAGCCTTTCAAAAGTTGCAACATTTGTTCAGTACCAATACTTGGCGGAGTTGGCGGACTTTTGGAATGTCTGGGGGGATGATTCCTTGGAGTGACGGACACGGCTGGGAAGTTTCCGAAGCTGGCAAAGTTAAGGTGGATATGGGGGGATTTCAAGCGGGACGGCGAGGAGTTTATTTGAAGCTTGTCTCTAACAATTTTTTAAATTATTTCCAGCCGGAAGCTTACACTATTCATCCTGGGGGCGAGGCGATTATCAATAATAATAGCTCGACTTTGGCTTGGATTGCTGGCGCTAGTCCGGTGTTTACTTCCAAAGACCGCAATTTTTTTGCGGGCGGCAAACTTGCCAAACAAGTAGTGTTAATTAACGATACGCGATCGCCCCAAGAATTTGTATTCAATTGGCAAGTTTCGGTGGGGGGAGATCGAGTACACAAAGGCGAATATAAGGGGATAATTCAGCCAGCAGAGACGCAGTTTTTTCCAATTGACGCAAAATTGCCAAATAATATTTTTAGCAAGACTGACGGCGAAATTCGCTTGATGGCACGAGTGGGCGATCGGCCGCATTCCGATACATTTGCTTTCCGGGTGTTTGCCAACCAAGCCAAAATCAAGGATTCCGTAGCAATTTTTGACCCTGCGGGCAAAACATCAGCAATGTTAAAACAGTTAGGCCATCAGCTTGTCCCGTGGAACGGTTCGCAAGTTTCATCCCTATTAATTATCGGGAGAGAAGCATTTTCTAGCGGCGAAAAAATGCCCGGAAGTTTAGAAGACTTTGTGCGCAAAGGTGGCAAAGCAATCGTATTTTCCCAGCGCCCAGAATGGCTGCAAAACACAGGTTTCCGGGTGGGCGGACACGTCAGCCGTCGCGCTTATCCCGTTGACAGCAACCATCCCGCAGTTATTGGTTTAGACAGTGAAGATATGCGCGATTGGATCGGAGAAAGCACACTGATTGAAGCTTATCCAAATACACTCGAAAACAGAGCCAACTTTAGTCCGGCAAATATGCCTTGGTACGGCTGGCGTTGGGGAAATCGCGGCGGTGTCAGCAGCGCTGCAATCGAGAAGCCGCACCGCAGCGGTTGGCGGCCAATTTTGGAATCTGAGTTTGATTTAGCTTACTCCCCGCTAATGGAATTAGATTATGGAAAAGGGCGCCTGATTTTAAACGAAATGGATGTGGAAGACCATTATGCTGTAGATGGCGGGGCGGCGCAATTAGTGCAACAAATTGTAAGTTACGGGATGAATTCTCCGGTGGTGGGAAAGACAGATAAGGTAGTTTTAATTGGGGGAGACAAGGATGCGCAAAAGTTGGACAGTTTGGGGGTAATTTACCAGCGGGCTAGTGCCCTTTCTGGGGATGTTGGTTTGGCAATTGTCGGGCGGGAAGCGAATATCAAAGATGTCGATTTGCGCGGTTATTTGAATGCTGGCGGAAAGGCGTTTTTCTTGCCACGTCAAGCCCCCATAGCGGGTTTGGGAGTTGGTTTAGAGCAAGCCAAGGATTTCGGGGGTTCGCTGGCGGTTCCGAGTTGGGATGAGGTGAGGGGGCTGAGCAGTTCCGATTTGCGATCGCGCTCTTTTTATGATACTTGGTTGATTAAGTCTGGGGGAGAAATCGGTGCTGACGGTTTGTTAAGCCGGGTACAAGTCGGTAAAGGCGTGGCGATTTTCTCTCAGATTGACCCAGAAAGTTTGAATGCGGATAATAAGACTTATTTGCGTTTTACTCGCTGGCGGCAAACACGGGCAAATGCTCAGATTTTGGCTAATTTAGGAGCGAGTTTTAAGGCGGATGGATCTATTTTTAACGGTGCGAGTCGGGATTTTTATCACTGGGATTACAAGACAGATTTTGAGAATGGGGATGATCCTTATCGGTATTATCGATGGTAGGAGTTACCCGTCAATTTTTACCTCTTTTGACAATATCCCCGGCGAATAGAATTCGCGGCTATACAAACAATGTCCGCCGACGCGGACTGAAGAATAGAGGGGAAAAAGCCCGAATTTTGTATCACAGGTCAAACTGTCGCTTAAAGCGCGGGTCTAGTTTATCGGTTTTCCTTTGGTTGCACGTGCGGCACAGGGTTTGCAGGTTGCTGATGTCGTTGCTGCCGCTGCGCGCTAGGGGGATGATATGATCGATCGTCAGTTCTGCTTCTAGTTTGGTTTGACCGCAGCTTTGACACTGGTATTTGTTGCGAGTAAATACGTATTTTCTGACTTCTGGAGGGATAGTAATTCTGGGGGTTTTACTCATGATGTATTTTAACCGCAGATAAACGCGAATGAACGCGGATGTTTGATGGATTAGCTGGGTGAGTTTTCTTGATTGAGAAATTGGCGGCGCAAATCATCGAGGGGGGATTCTGGTTGGCTACTTTCTGACTCGTTGTTTTCTAGCAATAATCCCGGCGAATAGAATTCGCGGCTATACAAACGATGTCCGCCTCCGCGGACTAAGAATTAAGAATGTCTTCAACCCGCGGAGGCGGGTTTTGTCTGTGTAGCCGCGATTTCCAATCGCCGGGTTTCCAATCGCCGGGTTT
>NZ_JAUBOJ010000031.1:16713-33921 GCF_036700185.1 Microcoleus sp. BM001215392
CCAATCGCCGGATTTCCAATCGCCGGATTTCCAATCGCCGGATTTCCAATCGCCGGATTTCCAATCGCCGCGATTTCCAATCGCCGGGTTTCCAATCGCCGGATTTCCAATCGCCGGGTTTCCAATCGCCGGGTTTCCAATCGCCGCGGTTTCCAATCGCCGCGGTTTCCAATCGCCGGATTTCCAATCGCCGTAATAGATGCTCTTTTTGCAATAGCCCAGGCGAATATAATTCGCGTCTACACAAACAATGTCCGCCTCCGCGGACTAAGAATCTCTTATTTATTCAACCCGCTCCCGTCGGGTTTTGTCTGTGTAGCCGCGATTTCCAATCGCCGGGTTTCCAATCGCCGGATTTCCAATTACCTCCATTCCAATCATTCACAATCCACAACAACGCTCTTATTTTCTCCAATTACAGGTAACAAATGCTCGTGCAACTTCATCGCCTGCAAACAACTATTAATCCCCGAAACCGCCCGATCGTACTCTTTAATTTTCTCTTCATTCTCCGCTTGCAGCCGCTGATTTCTGGCAATTTTCTCCTCAGCTTCCTGCGCCAAAGTTTGCTCCAAATAATCGCGGGCTTGACTGTATTTTTGCAAAATATCATCAGCTTGCTGTTCCGCCATCGGTAACAAATGCTCTTTTAGGGTTTGATTCACAGTTTGGCGGAAAGTTTGCCGAATAGTTCGAGATACTTTCGGCTCAAAATCTAGCCTCAATAATTGTCTAATTGCTGGTTGCGCGTCTACCATATTTTCGCAGTCAAAACCTTGGGATGTTTGCTGCAATGTTTCCCGGAATTGGTAAATCGAAAACGTGCCTTCGTCGTAAAAACGCGGACTTTCTCGCACGTAGCGATCGCACTCCACGCCCGCCGCATTCACCAAAGCACGAGAAACCTGCTGTGACAACTCCTCTAACTGCTGTTCAATTCCCCCGTCATTCCCCAACAACCGATAAAGCAATCGATAGTATTCCGACTTGCGAATGCTGTCTTTTAAATACTGGAAATAATTCTCAACCAGTGATTTGGTAGCCTCTACTAAAATATCTTCTAACTGATTCGCTAAATAATAAAGCGCTTCCACTAAAACCGCAATTAAAGGTGCAGTAGCATTGCGCGGGTGAGTCATCAAAGTGCGTCCGTAAGCCGCTTCAACTGAAAATCCATCTAGCAATTCATCCAAGCGGCGGATCATCCGAGATTGCAGTTGGCGAAAATCTGTATCGAAAATATCGCATCTGTTCATGATCGTATCATTTACTTCTTTGGCGATATGTTCTCGAAATTCCTGTCCGACTTGCTGCAATTCTTGATTGAGGCGCAAAAGTTCTTGGGCTTTCATCGCTTCAATTTCGCGGGGCTGGCTGTCCAAATTCCGCTGAATTGTTTGGTATTGTTTCCGCAGTTGAATGCACAAATCCTCTAAATCGTCAGCCAGATTTTTGAACAGTTGCGGGCGTTTCTCTTTTGTGAGATAATCGGTGATGCCTGTGCGAAAATCTTCGATGCCGCTATCTTGAATTAATTGCTGAATTAACGGTTGACCTTGTTCCGCCAGAATCCGCACGTAGTTTTGACTGGGCGTTTCGTAGCTGTTAACTGAAATCCGAAATCGGCTGGGAGATAGTTTGCCGGAATTCGCGCAGTAGCGGTTAAATTCGCTGACAAATTGCGGTGTTTCTTCACTGTTTTCGCTTTTACTACCCGCCTTCGTGTCTGGATCGACTCGATCGCGACTGGCGGCAAATATGCTATCCAAACCAAAACGATCGCGCCCGGTTGTCCCTCTAATCAAACTCCCGTAAAATCCCAGCAATCCGCTGGTTTTATAGACTCTGGCGGTGTCGCGAAAGTCGGAATTAATCAGATTTTCCAAGCGCTGGATCAGTTGTGCGTTGTACCAAGTTTCGTCAATGCGGTTGAAAATGTAAAACAGGCGATCGCGAATTCCGGGATTCGATCGCGTTTTTTCCATCAACTCCGTCTCTTCCGTCGTCATTTCCCCAGACGACGCAGCCTTTAAGACGCAGACAACCGCCGAAGTATCCGGGCTTTCAATCTTATCATAGGTCAATTCTGCATCCTGTTTGACAGGCGCATCAATTCCCGGCGTATCAATAATAATATTCCCATCTTGTAGCAGCGGATGGTAACAGTAATATTCAACTCGCTTGAGTACAGCACTGTTGCTACCGCGCCGCGCATAACTAGCAGCTTCCTTAAGATTGGAAAAATTAAACTGTGCCATCGAATAAGTTGCATTATCCACAGTTTGGATGCGATCGCGATTCGCTTCAAACCCTTCTAACAATAGTATCAAAGCCTTAGCTTTTTTAGCTCGCTCCGATTTATTTTCTCCACCTTCTAGTTGGATGATTGTCTGACATCCCTTAGATAAATTCGTGGCTACATCTGTTTGATTAATATCGATTTCAGTAGTTAAACTCAACTGAGTACAAAGAGCATAGGCTTGAGATTTTATCTGACTTTCGCTCAAAAAAGTCAGGACAACTCGCTCTTTGTGGGCCGCTTCAGCATAGGCAATGTAGCATTCAGTACCAGTCGCGTGTCCCTCCGCACTGTAGAGCAATTCTCGCTCCAGCAAAGCATTAATCAGCATCGATTTTCCCGCACTAAAAGCGCCCGCAAACACAATCTGAAACTCTGGAGAAATTGCCTTTTTCAGAGAAGCTTGTACCGCCGTGATATCTTGTTGTCGCAAAGACGATTCCTGACGCAGCAGTTGTAGTAAAGAGTCAACTTGTTCTTGCAGATTGTTGCATTGAGGCGGCATTTGAGTCATCGCGGCAGAATGCTCCTGTATGGTGGGAAAATTAGTTTGTTGTTAATTTTCGGCTAGTTTCTGAAAAATTGCAACAGTAATTCTACTTAAATATTTATTGCAAATTCCCTTTTATTTTAGATACCGGACTTTTTTTTAATGCAAAATCTGTTTGAGGAGCCAGCGATTTCCTAAAAATTGGTAAGGGGTAATTCGTAATTGGTAAAAACAGCTACTCGTGTATCCGTGACTTCCGTGTCGTGGTGTTGGTTATTGGTAAGGTGCGCAGTGCGCACCCTACGATTATACAGACAAATCTTGACGCGGTTTAAATGTTTCAATCTGCCGCAACTTCTCGTACAATTCCCGTTCTTCGTCGCTAATTTCCTTGGGAATTAACACCTGAATTTCTACTAGCTGATCGCCCCGATCGCCATTTCCAGTCGGATAGCCCTTGTTCGCCAGCCGCAACCGCTTCCCAGACGTGACTCCAGGTGGCAGTTTCATCTTCACCAAGCCGTCTAGAGTCGGCACTTCAATATCTCCACCCAGCACCGCTTCGCAGGGCGTCAGTGGCAATTCGCAGCAAATATCCGACATTTCCAAGCGGAAAAATGGATGGGGAGAAACCGTGATTTTTAAGTACAAATCGCCACCGCCAATACCTTGATTGCGCAGGCGAATTCGCTGGCCCGATACCATCGCCCCAGGCATATTTACCTCGATCCACCGCCCGTCATCTAACCGGATGCGCTCGGTACCGCCAGAATAAGCTCTTTCCAAAGGCAGAGTCAGCCTCGCATCAATGTCTTGTCTGATTTCGCGATCGTCCATTTCGCGACTTTCACGTCGAATCTCGCGATCGTCCAAATCCCTCCTATCTTCCCGAGAATTAGCAACATAACTCGTTTTCTTAGAAGCCGTATTCCACGGTTCCGAATTGGAAACTCGCGGTGCATCATTCTCTGTCGCCATCCTCACTTCCCGGCGCCTTCCGAGCACTTGGTCGAGAAATTTATTAAAATCTGAGTAATCGCTAAAATCGATGTCTTCTGCTGGCTTTCTACGATTTGTTTTGTTATTTCCCCAACTTGTAAAATTAGGAATTTTTACGCCTTGTTTGCCTTGAAATCCCTTTTGCTTCCAGAATTTACTAAACTGGTCGTATTGAGCGCGTTTTTCCAGATCGGAAAGAATATCGTAAGCTTCATTAATATCTTTAAACCTATCTTCAGAAGATTTATCTCCCGGATTCACGTCAGGGTGCAACTGTCTCGCGAGTCGTCGATAGGCTTTTTTAATCTCGTCAGCCGTAGCATCTCTGGGAACTCCCAGTATTTGATAGTAATTGCGAAAGTTTTGCATTATTAGTCATTAGTCATTAGTTATTAGTCATTAGTGCGAGCTTAACAACTCGCGAACATTATCATCAGTCATTAGTCATTAGTCATCCTGCTTCTCACTTTCAAACTAAAGACTAATGACTAATGATTAATTACAACCAATCATCGTCATCATCCCAGTCGTCGCTTTGGTTTTGATAGGGGCGAGTTGGGCGGTTATTGCTGGTTCTGCGATCGGGTGTGCGATCGTAGGAGCGATCGCCCATACGATCGCGATCTGGCACCCGATCGCGATCGTAAGAGCGATCGTAAGGGCGATCTGGCGCTGGATCGACAGTCGATCGCCTGTACGGCTTAGCATTTTGATAATAGCTGTTGTCATCGCTGCGGCGCTTGGTACCGTCGCCGGTCAAAGTGCGCTTCACAGACTCAAAGAAATCATCATCATCGTCATCCTCAGCAAAAGCTGCAACTTCCCGACTCAAATCATAAAGAGCATCCTGCAAATCCGAGCCAACTTGGTCAACTCCGCGCTCGTCGTTGCGCTCCAAACTGTCTCGCAATTCTCGAATTAACGTTTCAATACGCTGGCGGCTTCTTTGAGCAAACTGCATTCCGCGATCGAGCGCAACTTCCCGCAACTGCCGCTCAGCTTGATAAGCCAAAGCCTCAGCGCGATTGCGTTTTTCCACCTTTTCCCGCTGTAACTTATCAGCTTGAGCAAACTGTTCTGCATCGCGAATCATTTGATTCACTTCCTGCTGGCTCAGCGTCGAAGCACCTTGCACAGTAATGCTTTGTTCCCTGCCGGTAGTTTTGTCCAAAGCAGTCACCAACAGCATCCCGTTAGCATCAATATCAAAAGCTACTTGTACCTGCGGAATCCCTCGCGGTGCGGGCGGAATTCCCGTTAATTTAAACCGTCCCAAAGACTTATTATCTCTACCTAATTCCCGTTCCCCTTGGATGATGTGAACTTCTACCACAGTTTGGTTGTTTTCGGCAGTCGAAAAAATGTCCGATCGCCTAACAGGAATAGTAGTATTGCGAGGAATCAGTTTTTTCATCACCCCGCCGATGGTTTCCAAGCCCAGGGACAGCGGCGTCACATCCAACAACAGCACATCGCGGACATCCCCGCCCAAAATCCCCGCCTGAATAGCAGCACCCACCGCCACAACCTCATCGGGATTGACATTTTGATTCGGTTCTTTATCAATCAAACTGCGCACAATTTGCTGCACCAAAGGAATCCGAGTCGAACCGCCAACCAACACAATTTCATCAATCCGAGAAGGACTCATATTGGCATCAGCCAAAGCTTGTTTCACCGGACGGCGCATCCGCTGTACCAAATCGGCGCACAGCCCCTCAAATTGACCGCGAGTCAAGCGCGTCTCCAAATGCAAAGGCCCATCTTCATTTGCATCAATAAACGGCAAATTAATTTCAGTAACACCGACTCCCGAAAGCTCAATCTTGGCTTTTTCTGCCGCTTCGATCAAACGCTGCAAAGCTTGGCGATTTTTGCGTAAATCCACGCCTTCTTTTTCTAAAAATTGTTCAGCCAACCAATCAACAATTTTCTGATCGAAATCATTGCCGCCCAATTGAGTATCGCCGCTAGTTGCCTTAACTTCAAATACTCCATCTCCAACATCTAAGATAGATACATCAAAAGTACCGCCGCCCAAATCAAAAACTAAGATTGTTTGACTTTCTCGTCTTTCCAAACCGTAGGCCAAAGAAGCCGCCGTCGGTTCATTTAAAATCCGCTTCACATCAAGTCCGGCAATTCTGCCAGCATCCCGCGTCGCCTGTCGCTGCGAGTCATTGAAATAAGCAGGAACAGTGATTACAGCCCCTGTCACTTCTTGTCCCAGATAGCGGCTGGCTTCATCGGCCAACTTCCGCAACACCATCGCCGAAATTTCCTCTGGGGCGAAATCTTTTTTCAGGCGAGGACATTTGATTTTGATGTTTCCGTTGTCGTCGCGGCGAGTTGTGTAAGGGACGCGCTTTGCTTCTGGAGTCAGTTCGGTATATTTGCGCCCGATGTACCGTTTGACGGCGTAAAAGGTGTTTTGGGGGTTGAGAACATTTTGGCGTCTGGCCATTTGTCCGACAAGGCGTTCTCCTTCCTTGGTGAAAGCAACCACCGAAGGAGTTGTCCGCATCCCTTCTGCGTTGGCAATCACAACCGGTTTGCCACCTTCCATGACGGCTACTACTGAGTTTGTCGTTCCGAGGTCAATGCCAACTACTTTTCCCATACGTCCGTTGTCTCCTGTGGCGTTGTGTGTAGCTTTTTCAATATAAGCGTTAAGTTCGATCGCATTTATTGTACCGCGTCGAGCCACGGGGCTGCGGGGGGTTCTCTCACTCCGGGCTTCGCCTGCGCTTGGAAGGGCGCGCGCGGCGGGTTGCAGGCGCGTGTAGGTGAAATTTGCGTTAACCCCGGCATTATGTGTTGGGTTTCGTTGCACTGGCCCAACCTATGCTGTTTAAACTAAAATAGAAAGCAAATTTAGCGGGTTAATTATGCAAAGTATTAAAGTACGATCGCGCGTTGGTTCCGACGGAATGTTGCACTTGCAAATCCCCGGCGGTATCAAAAATACCGATTTGGAAGTTATTCTAGTTTTCCAGCCCGTAGCGCCCGCAACTGAGCCTAAAACGCCGGAAGATTTAGGCTGGCCGCCCGGTTTTTTTGAGACAGTAATAGGAAGTTGGGAGGGAGAACCGTTGGTTCGTCCAGAGCAGTTGGAATATGAAATCAGGGAAGAATTGCTGTGATTTATCTTTTAGACACCAATACTTGCATCCGTTTGTTAAATCCAGACCGCAACTCATCGGTATCTCGCCGACTAGCAATGATGCGGTCAGGTGATGTAGCAATATGCTCTGTAGTTAAAGCAGAACTTTACTGGGGTGCTTTTAAAAGTTCTCGTCAAGATAGCAATCTAGCTCGACTAGAACTTTTTTTCAATGAGTTTATAAGCTTGCCTTTTGATGACCAGTCTGCCCTAATTTACGGTCAAATTCGCGCCGGGCTAGCTGCATCGGGAACCCCGATCGGCCCTAATGACCTTTTGATTGCCTCTATTGCTCTTGCCAACAACCTAATTCTGGTAACTCACAATACCCGCGAGTTCAGCCGCGTTGAAGGTTTGCGTCTGGAGGATTGGGAGATAGAGGCATGAGTTAGATGTATTGAGTTCGGATAAAATCGATATCAAAAGCCCGATCGCCAAAACACCTCCCATCAAAATAAGATTATGAAATTCTCCCTTGATGTCGAAAACAACCCCGCAGGCTGGCCGGATCATACCCAACTACCCGAATCTGACGGTACTTTTGTGAAGAACTTTCAAGAACATCCCCAAAGCATCCTACTAACCGATTCAATTACTCCCGTTTTGCAAAGAATCCACGCTGACGGTAACTACTGTATCGGTCAAGATAGCGGCATTTACTGGCGATTAACTGACCCATTAGAAAAGGGTGCAGAAGCGCCAGATTGGTTCTACGTGCCCAATGTCCCGCCAACACTAGACGGTCAATCGCGCCGTTCTTACGTGATGTGGAAAGAATTTGTATCGCCGTTAATTGTGTTAGAGTTTGTGTCGGGGAATGGTGCCGAAGAACGGGACAGAACACCTTTATTGCGCACCGGCCAACAGGAAACTAAGCCTGGTAAATTCTGGATTTATGAAAATGTCATCCATCCGGCATTTTACGGAATTTATGAAGTCAGGAAAGCTAGCGTTGAAGTCTACAATCTGATTCAAAATAGATATGAATTAGTGACGGCAAACTCGCGCGGTCATTATCCAATTCCGCAGTTAGGAGTGGAATTGGGAATTTGGCAAGGTAGTTATCAAAATGTTGATTTACCTTGGTTGCGCTGGTGGGATAGTCAAGGGAATCTGTTGTTATCGGGGGCTGAAAGAGCAGAACAAGAGCGGGAAAGAGCCGATCGCGCCGAAGACGAATTAGAGCAATTGCGCGCTCAATTGCGATCGGCCGGCATTGAACCGCAATTGTAAACAGGTTCGTAGTGAGGACTTTAGTCCTTCTATCTTAATTTTAAAGGACTAAAGTCCTCACTACAAACAAACTTTTTTATGCACAACTAATCCAACAGAGAAAATCAAGTGCCTCGGATTTTTGACAATATCGAACAATCGCTGCTACCCGCGCTGCGAGAAACCATTAAACTCTCCTATCGCGCTGATTTTTGCGTGGGCTATTTCAATCTCAGAGGATGGCGGAGCATTGGCGATTTAATCGAAGCATATGTGGGAAATCAAGGAGCCTGCTGCCGTCTTTTAGTGGGAATGCAAAGTTTGCCATCCGATGAATTGAATGCTAGTTTTAGCCTGATTTCCCATCACCGTGGGATTGACAATAGTGCAATTATTCGCCTCAAAAAACGGATGGCTGAGGAATTTCGTCAGCAGTTGACCATCGGGGCTCCCACTGATATCGACGAGCAGGGCTTGCGCAGGTTGAGCTATCAGATTAAAACCGGAAAAGTCATTGTTAAATTATTTCTAGCTTATCCCCTCCACGCCAAACTTTATCTCGTACACCGTCACGATCCTAACACTCCGATCGTCGGTTTTTTAGGCAGCAGCAATTTGACTTTATCGGGACTCTCAAAACAAGGGGAATTGAATATTGATATCTTAGATTCGGATGCTTGCAATAAACTGCAAAAATGGTTTAACGATCGCTGGGAACAATACGGCTGCATTGATATTTCTCAAGAACTCGCAGAAATTCTCGATCGCAGTTGGGCGAGATCCCAAGTAATTCCACCTTATCACATCTATCTCAACATTGTCTATCATCTGTCCCGCGAGGCGATCGCAGGTATTTCTGAGTATCGGATTCCCCGCGATTTTAAGGGTTTATTTCAGTTTCAAGAAGAAGCCGTTAAGTTGGCCGCCCGTCACATTACCAAACGGGGAGGCGTGATTATTGGGGATGTGGTAGGTTTGGGCAAAACTTTAGTCGGTACGGCGATTGCCAAAATTCTCCAAGAAGACTGTCTCTTGGAAACCCTGATTATTTGTCCGAAAAACTTGGTCAAAATGTGGCAAGAATATGCAGACAAATATCGGCTGCTGGCGAAAGTTTTATCCATCAGTCGGGTGCAGCAAGAATTGCCAGAATTGCGCCGCTATCGAGTTGTCTTAATCGATGAAAGTCACAACCTCAGAAACCGCGAAGGCAAGCGATATCGAGCGATTCAAGAATACATTGCCATCAATGAAAGTAAATGTATTCTACTTTCGGCAACTCCCTATAACAAAACTTATTTAGATTTATCTGCTCAATTGCGGCTGTTTGTTCCCGAAGACCAAAATTTAGGATTGCGGCCCGAAGCTTTGCTAAATCAATTGGGCGGCGGCAGTCAAGGAGAGTTAGAATTTATGAAGCGACATCAATGTTCGGTGCGCTCCTTAGCTGCTTTTGAAAAAAGCGAACATCCTGATGATTGGCGAGACTTGATGAAGCGCTACATGGTGAGGAGAACTCGCTCGTTTATCAAAGAAAATTATGCCGAAACTGATGCAGAAACCGATCGCAAATATCTAGAATTTGCCAATCGCACGCGCTCCTATTTTCCCGATCGCATTCCCAGAACCATTAAGTTTTCCTCGGAAACTTCCGCAACCAACTCCCAGCTTGACTTTGAGGAAATTGTCGAAGTCATCAACGCCCTAAATCTGCCCCGTTACGGACTCGGAAATTACATCGCCAAACAACCAAAACAACAGCCGACTGAAGCAGAGCAGCGACAGTTAAATGCCTTATTCCGTGGTGGTCGCCGGTTGATGGGATTTTCGCGCACAAACCTGTTTAAACGGCTAGAAAGCAGCGGCAGTGCCTTTATTCAGTCGATCGAGCGCCACATCCTGCGGAATTTTATCTATTTATATGCGATCGGGCAAAACTCCGATATCCCGATCGGCACTCAGGATGCAGAATTGTTGGATACCCGCAACAGCGATGAAGACGCTGATTCAGTGGTGATGAGCAATTTTGATAGCGAAGAAGTCGAAGATGATTCGGGCGAGATTGTAGATATCGAAGCCCAATTGCTGTTAGGCGAAAACAGTTTTAAACAGCGCGCAGAAGTAGTTTATGGAGAATATAAAACCCGCTACCAACGCAGATTTAAATGGCTGAAATCAGACTTTTTTGATAGCAAGAAGCTAAAACGAGATTTGCTAGCAGATGCCCGCTGTTTAATTGAAGTATTGCAAACTTGCAGTGCATGGCATTCTCAACCAGATAAAAAGTTAGCTGCTTTGGTGACATTGCTCGCAGAAACTCATCCCCGCGAGAAGGTACTAATTTTCACTCAATTTGCCGATACAGTCCGGTATATAACTGATAATTTAACCAAGCTAAAAATTGCAGGCATTGCATCGGTAACAGGCAAATCAAAAGACCCCACAGAACTCACATTTCGGTTTAGTCCGACTAGCAACGGTAAGCGTGACAAAATCTCACCAGAACAAGAATTGCGGGTCTTAATTACCACCGATATTCTGAGTGAAGGTCACAACTTGCAAGACAGTGCGATTATCGTTAATTACGACTTACCTTGGGCAATTATTCGGTTGATTCAGCGGGCGGGAAGAGTGGACAGAATCGGGCAAACAGCCGATCGCATTTTGTGCTATTCATTTTTGCCAGAGGAAGGAGTAGAACGGATTATCAACCTGCGCGAAAGACTGCGCCGACGGTTACAGGAAAATGCGGAAGTTGTGGGAACCGACGAGACATTTTTTGAGGACGATTCACCGCAAGCTATTCTGGATATTTACAATGAAAAATCCGGGATTTTAGATGGCGAAGAAGATGCCGAAGTTGACTTAACATCGGAAGCTTTTCAGATTTGGAAAAATGCGACTGACAATAATCCGACTTTGAAGAAAACCATTGAATCAATGCCAAATGTAGTTTACTCAACTCGCGCTCATATACCCGAACCATTGCAGCCAGAAGGAGTTTTATTGTACATGAAAACTGCCGAGGGTAATGATTCGTTGATTTGGGTCGATCGCACGGGAAACAGCGTCACTCAATCGCAACTCGCCATATTAAGAATTGCCGCCTGCGACGAAGAAACACCAGCCATTCCCAGAGACAAACAGCATCACGAATTAGTCAAAAAAGGTGCTGAATTGATAGCAGAAGAAGAGTTGACTGCGGGCGGACAATTAGGCAGATCCTCCGGTGCTAGGTTCCGAACCTACGAACGTTTGAAGAGTTACGCCCAGTCCATGCGTGGTACAATATTCGCATCCGATGAGTTGTCAAAAGCCATTGATGAAATTTACCGCTATCCCCTGCGCCAGTCGGCAATTGATACGTTGAACCGGCAGTTAAAAAGCGGTATTGGCGATCGCACCTTAGCAGAATTAGTCGTAGCATTGAGAATGGACGATCGTTTTTGTATCGTCAGTGAAGATGGAGATAAGCGGGAACCGATGATTATTTGTTCTTTAGGTTTATTTCAGGAGATATAATTATGGGGAGTCCAGAAACCGGGTTTTTGCGAAAATACTTCACTGTCACCGGCAGATTCAATAAAAACCCGGTTTCTTTAGTCGGAGTGCGTAAATCCTGAACCATTTCTGACCCCTCACTTCCACCCAAGAAACCGGATTTTTTCCGAGATTAAGGATGATAAACCAGCATTCTCGCAAAAAACCGGTTTCTAACCAAACATCCGTTACATCCGCTACAAAATCCGCTGCCGAACTTTCTTAACTATGCCACAAACACTCGAACAATCCCGCCAACTTCTCCAAGACTTTGAATTCAGCAAACTATTCGTCCAACAACTCGGTTGGGATAATCCATCATCCCCCAAAACCATACCCGCAGAAATAGAAGGCGAGACTTATTCCCGAACAGCCATCGCCCAACTTTTAGGAGTAGTTGTATATGAAATTACTAGCGCTAGTGGAAACATCCCCAACAGCACCCAAAGACTGACAATTTATCGCGAAATTGTCCAAATATCCCGCGAAAATCTATTAATTTTTATCGACCAAAATCGCACCAAATCTCTCTGGTATTGGGTGAAGTGCGAAGGTACAAAACTTTATCCTCGCGATCATGTATATGTGAAACGGGAACCTTGCGATTTGTTGTTAAGTAAGGTGACAGCCCTAAAAGTTGAATTAGCAGAATTAGAAACGCTGTCGGTGATTGATGTCGCCCAAAGATTGCAGGCTGGATTGGATGTCGAACGAGTTACTAAGAAGTTTTTTGAAGAATTTAAACAGCAACACGTTGAATTTTTAAGTGTGATTCGCGGCATTGACAAAGAAACAGATAGGCGCTGGTATACTTCGGTTTTACTCAACCGCTTGATGTTTGTTTATTTTTTGCAGCGCAAAGGATTTATCGACAGCGGCAAAATGCTGTATTTGCAGGAAAAGTTAGCCGAAAGCAAGCAGCGGGGAACGGATTTATTTTACTCGGAATTCTTGACAACACTGTTTTTTGAGGGATTTGCTAAGCCACAAATTGAACGAACTTCTGAGGTGGAAACGCTGATTGGCGATGTTAAATACTTGAATGGCGGACTGTTTTTGGAACATCCCATCGAACAGAATTATCCGAATATTGCCATACCCGATGCTGCTTTTGATAAAATATTTGATTTATTTGCCGCCTATTCTTGGAATCTCGACGATACGGTGGGCGGGAAAGAAAACGAAATTAATCCGGCCGTTTTGGGATACATCTTTGAGAAATATATTAACCAAAAAGCCTTTGGTGCTTATTATACCAGACCGGAGATTACTGAATATTTGTGCGATCGCACAATCAACAAACTAATCCTCGACAAAATCAACCAAACCCTTAACCCTTCCTCCCATGCCCAATTCCCCATGCCCGATTCCCAATTCCCGATTCCCCATAAATTTGAAACCATCACCGAACTCCTCACCAATCTCGACGCAAACCTCTGCCGCCACCTGCTAGAAGAAATCCTCCCAAACTTAACATTACTAGACCCCGCCTGCGGTTCCGGCGCGTTTTTAGTCGCAGCGATGAAAACGCTAATTTACATTTATTCAAAAGTCATCGGTACAAGCAAGTTTTTAACCGACCATTATCTCAACGACTTACTCAAAACCATCGAAACAGAGCATACTTCACTCAACTATTATATCAAAAAACGGATTATTAGCGACAACCTCTACGGCGTGGATATCATGCCGGAAGCAGTGGAAATAGCCAAACTGCGCTTGTTTTTAGCTTTAGTTTCCGCCGCCCACGATGTCAGCGAATTGGAACCGCTGCCGAATATTGACTTTAACATCATGGCGGGGAATTCCTTAATTGGATTGATTCGAGTCGATGAGACGGGGTTTGACTCCGTAGGAGATTCGCGGCAAGGAAATCTGCTGCAAGCCTTGGCGGCTAACAGCTACAAAGCAATTTTGGCAGACAAAAATAAATCGGTAGATTTGTACAAAAAACACGCTTTTCAGTCCGAGGAACAGGAAGGAACTTCTCAAGAATCCCGCTTGTTAAATTTGCGGCAGCATATTGAAAAGTTAAATCGAGAGTCTCAGGATAAATTGAATAAGTTATTGTTGGATGAGTTTAGTCAGCGCTTGGGAATTAAGTACGAACAAGTGCAGTTAGCGGGCAAACCGAAAAAACGAGTTTTAACGATTGACGATATTGCCGAGTTGCAACCGTTTCATTGGGGATATCACTTTGACAGAGTGTTGGAAAGGGGCGGTTTTGATGCGATTATTACCAATCCGCCTTGGGAAATTTTTAAGCCAAATGCTAGAGAGTTTTTTGTGCAGCATAACGAACTAGCCAAAAAAAGTAAGATGGATATCAAAACTTTTGAAAAAGAGCAAAACAAAATTCTGCAAAATCCCGAAATTGCTGAAACTTGGTTAAAATATCAGAGTGAATTTCCTCATGTTAGTGCTTACTACCGTTCGGCTGAACAGTACAAAAATCAGATTTCAATTGTCAACGGCAAAAAGTCGGGTACTGATATTAACTTCTACAAGCTGTTTCTAGAACAATGTTTTAATCTCTTACGCCCAAATGGCGAGTGCGGCATCATTATTCCTTCTGGAGTTTATACTGACTTGGGAACCAAGCAACTGCGGGAAATGTTATTTGTTGAGACTGAGATTGATGCACTGTTTGGTTTGTCGAATGAACGGTTTATTTTTGAAGGAGTGGATCATCGCTTCAAATTCTGCTTGCTTACCTTTGAGAAAGGTAAAAGTACCGAGTCATTTCAAGCTGCTTTCCGCATCAATCCGCGAGAAGCGATTCGGGTGGAAAAACTCGATACTTTTCTGAACAATAAAGATGAATGTATTGAGATTTCTGTTAACCTGATTCGTCGCTTATCTCCTGACTCTCTGTCGGTGATGGAGTTTAAAAATGAGGGAGATATTCGGATTGCTGAAAAAATGCTGCAATTCCCGTTACTTGGCGAACAGATTAAGGGGAAATGGAATCTGCGGTTAACTGCGGAATTTCACATGACTAATGACAGTCATTTATTCAAGCAAGAACCAGGGAAAGGGAGACTGCCACTTTATGAAGGTAAGATGATTCATCAGTTTACTCATCTATGGGGTCAACCTAAGTATTGGATAGATGAGGATGAAGGACGCAAAGCATTATTTAAACGCAATGAAATAGATCGAGGACAAAAGCTAGATTATCAAACCTATCGTCTGGCATTTAGAGATATTGCTAGAAATACCGATTCTCGAACAATGATTATGACTATGTTGCCAAGAGAAGTTTTTTGCAATCATAAGTTGCCAACAGCGGTCATCAGATATAGCCAACAGCTAAAACCAGATTGTCAAGCTGAACTATTTTTTATGTCAGTGATGAATAGCTATGTAATTGATTGTGCTTTTCGACAGCGAGTAACAACAAATCTTACTTTTTTCTTCATTTATCAAATGCCTGTACCCCGATCGCAAATAGGTGACAAATACTTCACCGACATCGTACAGCGCGCCGCCAAACTGATCTGCACCGCCCCAGAATTTGACGAATTAGCCCGAGAAGTCGGCTTAAACTCCCACCGAGAAGGCGTTACCGATGAAACAGAACGCGCTCAATTGCGAGCCGAATTAGACGGCATCATCGCCCACCTTTACGGCTTAACCGAAGCCGAATTTGCCTATATTTTGACTACTTTTCCCATTGTCCCCGAAGCCGTCAAACAAGCAGCATTAGCAGCCTATCGCACCTTTGCACCAAAATCCGGGGAACCTGAAATCATCAATTTAATCGAGACGGGCGAAAACAACACCACCGAATTCAAATCAACTGCCCGCTGGAATCTCCGAGAAAACAAACAAGACAAAGCTATGGAACACGAAATCGTCAAAACCGTAGCAGCATTTTTAAACACCAATGGCGGAACTTTATTAATCGGAGTAGACGATGCGGGAACAGCGCTAGGTTTGGATTTTGACTATCAAACATTGAACAAGAAAAATCCTGACGGTTATATGTTATTTCTGAACCACGACTTGTTGCTGAGAGAAATCGGCAAAGATAGCGGCACGCTGTGGCAAATTACATTTCATCAAGTTAGCGGTTTAGATGTGTGTCGGGTTGTGATTCAGCCATCGCCGAAACCGATTTATGTGAAAGTTAAGGATAAGGGCGGGAAAGAAGAGGAATGTTTCTACATTCGCAGCAATAATTCGAGTGTTAAATTGGGGCTGAAAGAGGCTGTTGATTATAGCAAAACTCGTTGGGTATGAGATTCGAGGCTGGAAACGCGCCTCCGGGTAGGGAAACGGCATTGCCGTGTCCTCCCCGCACCGGATTTTTCCACGTTAAACCGATAGTCCGGCAGGGGTTGAAACCCCTGCCTCAAAGCATAAGTCCTCTGAAGAGGACTGAGAACCCAGAAGAAGAATTTTTCAACTTATTAGTCCTCTTTTAGAGGACTTTAGCTATTAGACAGGGGTTTTTAACCCCTGGCGGACTAGCGGGTGCGCGGGAGGACTGATGGACTGATCTCTATTACCAACATTCAACTCGCCGAGGCGCTTCAAAATACTCAGCAGGGGTTTAATCAAAGTAAAGTCTTCGCTCAATAGGGAAACGGCATTGCTGTGTCCTCCCCGCACCGGATTTTCCACGTTAAACCGACAGTCCGCCAGGGGTTGAAACCCCTGTCTCAAAGCTAAAGTCCTCTTAAGAGGACTGAAGAATTCATTAGTCCTCGCTATGAGGATTGAAGAACTCATTAGTCCTCTTTTAGAGGACTTTAGGAATGAAAATTTAATAACTTCAGCGTCTGCTAAATACTCGGAACCGCACGATAATTCCATTTTGGCAGATATTCATCAAAAATAATTTTCATGGTTTCTTTAAATCCATTAGCTACTTTTCGACCAGTTTCATAAATTTTATCAATCACATTTACTACCACAGAAAGCCCGGTTTTAGTATGAGTTTTTGCCATCAGGTTTTTCACTAACTCAAGATTCGTAAAAATTACTCCTTGACAGGCTCTGGTTACGTGAGGAAACAAGCGATGTTCGATCGGATTATACTTCGATGTATAGGGAGGATAGTGTGCGATCCTAATTTCTATTCCTAGCTCGTCAACTAACTTTTGTAAATCTGATTTAAAGATGTGATGATTAGAATTGTTACTGCCACCTCCATCGCATTTTATTAAAATTGAATTCGCTTGAGGATAGATAACTTTTCCGTAATTAACCCACCATAATTTAATCGATTCACAAGCAAATTCACTTGTATCTTTACTGATTCCCAGGTTTAAATATCCTCGGTTGTGTTGCAGGTCGTAAATTCCATGAGGCACTACTTTTCCGTCAGCTAGACTCCAAAAATCATGGTCAAATGTCGTAACAACTTCGGTAGTATATAAACTGCCTGCTCGATATAAATTTCCAATAAATTCCTTCTTCTTGGTGTCCATACTAACAATTGGATTTCCCTGCAACTCATACTCAGCGGTAATTCTGGCCAGATTCTCAAATTGTTCA
>NZ_JAUBOJ010000032.1:0-33348 GCF_036700185.1 Microcoleus sp. BM001215392
TTGGTTATTGGTTATTGGTTATTGGTTATTGGTTATTGGTTATTGGTTATTGGTTATTGGTTATTTGAATCCGTTAAAAAATCACTTACTTGCATCCGTTGCCGAACCGCCCTCTTACATCCGTTAAATCCGTTAAAAAATCCGTTGCCGAACTGCCCTCTTACATCCGCTACATCCGCTACAAAATCCGTTGCCGAACTTATCGAACTTGTTGAACGGGCAAACTCCCCGGTTTAACACTCAAATTAACTATTTGCCCGTTGCGGTTAATTTCCATTGGCAAATTGCCGCCAACCTTCGCATTTTGCACAAACTCCTGAACAGCTTCCGACTGAATAATCGGCTGATTGTTAATCTTTTGAATCACATCTCCAGCCCGCAAACCCGCTGCTGCTGCGGGAGAATTAGGAACAACACTCACAATCGCCACACCGCGATCGACTGCAACTCGCAGATTGCTGTTAGCATTGCTGTTAATTTGCTGCTTCACCTCCGGAGTTAGTGTCGCCATTTCAATACCTAAATAAGCGTGTTCGACTTTCCCCGTCGAAATCAGTTCCTGCGCCACTTCTTGCGCCGCCTGAATCGGAATCGCAAACCCCAATCCTTGCGCGCCTTGAATAATCGCCGTATTCATCCCGATCACTTCCCCCGAAGCATTCAGCAGCGGCCCGCCAGAATTCCCCGGATTAATTGCAGCGTCTGTTTGAATAAAACCAATGCGCTTGTCGGGTACGCCCACGTCGGTACTCGATCGCCCTGTAGCGCTAATAATCCCCGCTGTCACCGAATTGTCCAAACCGAGGGGATTGCCGATCGCGATCGCCCATTCCCCAGACAGCAGCTTATCAGAATTGCCGATCCTCACCACAGGCACATCATTCGCCTCAATCTTCACCACAGCAACATCCGTCACCTTATCCGCCCCCAACACCCGCCCCTGATAGCTGCGCCCGTCCTTGAGAGTGACATTTACCGTATCTGCGCCCTCCACAACGTGAGCGTTAGTGAGAATCACGCCGTCAGCCCCGATCGCAAAACCCGAACCAGTACCCCGTTCAATTCCACCTCGGCCGCCCGAATTTGGTTGTCCGCCAAAAAAATCCTCCGGCGAAACCCCTCTATTTCCCGGTTTCACCTTGCGCGAAGCATCGATCCGCACCACAGCCGGGCCAACTTTTGCCACCGCAGCCACAATAAAATTCACATTAGCCGCATCCCCCGACAAGGGAACAGGCGGCAAGACTTTCCCCGCTTGAGGCTTAGTATTAGCAGGCACTTGCAATCTCGGTTGCAGGGTTCTTTGTCCCGCATCCCCCGAATTTGCACGTAATTGAGAAACCGACAGCCGATCGCCCAACATGGCGGCTCCGGCTCCCGTTACCAGCAGCAATATGTAAATTGCCGGTTGCTTCCAAAATTTGCCAGTAGAACTCTTCATCGCTACGTTTTAAGGCTTTCGGGCCAAATTTAAATACTTGCCTAGCAGCTCTTTGATACCTGCTATATCCACAGAGCCACAAACAAAATTTTTGGGCGATCGGCAGACTCACCTAAACTGTAACATTCAGCTTCTCATTTTGGATTTTTGATTGCCAACGGTCAACGGTCAACGGTCAACGGTCAACGGTCAACGGTCAACTGTCAACGGTCAACTGTCAACGGTCAACGGTCAACGGTCAACTGTCAACTGTTATATATCTGTCGGTCTAGCTTCCCAACCACCAACTCGACTAAACTAAACTCTCTGGACTTGACAATCTCTTGAATGCCGATCGGCAGGGGTAAGCAGTGGACATTACGCTCGAAAGTCTGTGGAATCAGATACTTGAACGTCTCCAGGTACAACTGAGCAGACCTAGCTTTGAGACGTGGATCAAAACTGCTAGGGCCGAACAACTCGAAAATAACTGTTTGATCGTCAGCGCCCCCAACCCCTTTGCTCGCAATTGGTTGCAAAAATACTACGTCAAAACCATCGCTGACGCAGTTGAAGAAATTCTCGGCTATCCCGTAGAAATCTACTTGACAATTGCCGGTGGTACCGAAACAGGCGGCAGCAACGACTCCGCCACGATTTGGCCTTCCCCGATCGCCGATAGCCCCGAAAGCCACTCGCTTCACCCGCCGAAACCCGCCAATTTAAACCCGAAATACGTATTTTCCCGCTTTGTCGTCGGTTCCAACAACCGCATGGCCCACGCAGCAGCCCTCGCAGTCGCCGAGTCTCCGGGCCGAGAATTCAATCCCCTATTTTTGTGCGGCGGCGTTGGTTTGGGCAAAACTCACTTGATGCAGGCGATCGGTCATTATCGCTTAGAAATTGACCCCAGCGCCAAAGTTTTTTACGTTTCAACTGAGAAATTCACTAACGATTTAATCGCTGCAATTCGCAAAGATAGTATGCAAACTTTCCGCGATCACTATCGCGCCGCCGATGTTTTATTAATAGATGATATCCAATTTATAGAAGGCAAAGAATACACCCAAGAAGAATTTTTTCACACTTTTAATACTTTGCACGAAGCCGGAAATCAAGTGGTTTTAGCTTCCGATCGCCCGCCGCAGCAAATCCCCCGCCTCCAAGAGCGGTTGTGTTCCCGATTTTCGATGGGATTAATTGCCGATATTCAATTGCCCGATTTAGAAACACGAATGGCAATTTTGCAGAAAAAATCTGAGTATGAAAATATGAGACTGCCGCGAGATGTGATTGAATACATTGCTTCTAGCTACACTTCCAACGTTCGGGAATTAGAAGGAGCTTTGATTCGAGCGGTAGCATATCTTTCGATTACGGGTTTGCCGATGACTGTGGAAAATATCACCCCGGTTTTGAACCCGCAAACTGAAATCGTAGAGGCGACGCCGGATGCAGTAATTGCAGTTGTGGCTGAGGTGTTTGATGTTTCTGTGGAAGACTTAAAGGGTGTTTCCCGCAGGCGAGAAATTAGCTTTGCTCGTCAAATCGGGATGTATTTAATTCGACAGCATACCGATTTGAGTTTGCCAAAAGTTGGCGAAGTTTTTGGCGGCAAGGATCACACGACTGTGCTTTACAGTTGCGACAAAATTGCTCAGTTGCGGAATACCGATCCGACTTTAGCCCAAACTTTGCGTCAATTGAGCGATCGAATTAACGTTGTCAGCCGCAAAACTTAAACCTGTTTTCACACAATCACTCATGGCGTAGGGTGCGTCAGCCGCAAATATTCTCACTCTCCTGTCACAATATTCGGCCTGCTGAGGCACCCTACAATCACTACCTGTGGAAAAACCTGTGGAAAATATGCCCCGATGATGTGGAAAACTTTACTCGATCGCCCAAAACAATTTTTGCAGCAAAATGCACGGGCGATCGATCTCACCAGCTTTTCCACAAGTTCTCCACAGGCATTTATCAGCTACACCTCAAGCGCAGCAAGCAATTATTTTATTTTTCCACAGTTTCCACAGGGCGATCGCACAAAAATAATTCAATAAATTAAAAAAAATAGTGTCTCACCAACTGTCAACTCTTGCTTGTTGCTTCTGCTTTCGGAGTCAACCGCCAACCGCTTTCGGAGTCAACTGCTAACTCTCATCAGCTTTGTGTGATAGGATTTGCTTCTGTCTCAAATCCGGTTAATTAACCTTCATCTCATGAAATTGGTTTGCACCCAAAGTGACCTCAACGCCAACCTCTCGTTGGTAAGTCGGGCCGTTCCCTCCCGCCCGACACATCCGGTACTAGCCAACGTGCTCTTAGTAGCGGATGAGGAAAATCAGCGGGTTAGCTTAACAGCTTTCGATCTCAGTTTAGGCATTCGCACCAGCTTTGCAGCAGAAGTGACTGGCGGCGGAAGTTTTACCATACCCGCGAAATTGCTCAACGATATTGTTTCCAGACTCCCTGGCGGAGAGATTACTTTAGAAGACGAAGCCGGAGACACCGTAGCATATCTTACTTGCAGTTCTGGCAGCTATCAAGTCAGAGGCATGGGCCCAGAAGAATTCCCAGAACTACCCGCCATCGAAGCAGGAACAATCCTGAAATTGCCGCCCGAAGCCTTGATAGAAGGACTCAAAGGCACTTTATTTGCTACTAGCCCCGACGAAGCAAAACAGGTACTCGCAGGAGTACATTTAAAAGTATTGCCAGATTGCCTAGAATTTGCAGCGACAGACGGTCACAGATTGGCAGTAGTTCAAACCGCAAACGAAAAAGCCGAAGGCGAAGAAACCGAACAAGAATTTGAGGTAACAGTTCCTGCTAAAGCATTGCGGGAAGTAGAAAGAATGCTCGTGATGCGACAGTGGACTGAACCAGTCACCCTGCATTTTGAACAAGGTCAAGTAGTGTTTGAATGGGCAGATCAGCGGCTGACAACCCGCACCCTAGAAGGGCAATATCCTGCCTACCGACAGTTGATTCCGCCGTCTTTTGAGCGGCAAATTACTCTTGAGCGGCGATCGCTCTTAGCAGCAGTAGAAAGAATAGCAGTGTTTGCTGACCAAAAAAATAACATCCTCAAATGCAGCATCGATGAGGAAAATCAAGAAATCACTTTGTCGGTAGATGCAAAAGATGTCGGCTGCGGTAAAGAGTCAATGCCGGCACTGATTTCGGGAGAGAGCATAGACATTGCTTTCAATGTCAAATACTTAATTGATATTTTGAAAACAGCTCAATCTGCCGAAATTCAACTGCAATTAAACGGTGCTCTTGCTCCAGTAATTTTTCAGCCTTTGGGCGGAGTCAATGCTACCTTCTTGGTGATGCCTGTTCAGCTCCGACCTTAATCAATCCTGGACGCAGAACATCTATTTGTAGGGTGCGCATTGCGCACCTTACAATTGCAAGTAGCACGTCAAATAATTTGTTTGCATAGTTTGTAGAGCGATGCAGACTGCACCGATTGACTTCGCGTCCCATTCCCTCAGCGATTGACCAGTCGGTGCTTTTCGATGAAGCCTACTAGATTAGTCGGTGCGCATTGCGCACCCTACAAACTACCAACTAATTTTATTGTATAATTGCATCCTGAACATCCTTCAAATTAAAGGCAATAAAATCTCAAATTCCGTGCCAGTACCGGGCGTAGAATGCAAATTTAACTTGCCTTTATGCTTTTCTGTAACAATTTGATGCGTAATTGCTAGCCCCAAGCCAGTACCTTTACCCGCAGGTTTAGTAGTGAAAAATGTCTCAAAAATCCGGCGCTGAATTTCTGGCGTAATTCCCGGCCCGTTGTCGGCAATTCTGATGGCTATCCAAGAGTTATTTTGATTTTTTTCTGCTGTGTCCGGGCTATAATCGCCGTTTAGGCTGGCGGACGATCGCAATTTTGCATCTTTTCGCTCGCCCACAACATAATTTTGAAGTAATTCCGAATTCACGCAGTCTCCGTCAGCACTGTCGATTACCTCAGTTTCAATAGTAATCGCAGGTAGGAAACCTTTTTCTCCTTTTAGTTCTTCCAAAGCATCCATCGCATTGCTGACAATATTCATAAATACCTGGCTCAACTGACCCGAATAACACTTGACCAAAGGCAAATCTCCATACTTTTTAACTACTTTAAACCCGTACTTGAGACGGTTTTTCATAATTAGCAGCGTACTGTCAATACATTCGTGGAGGTTAGCTTCTTTTAAGTTAGTTTCATCCATGTGAGAGAAGGTGTGCAGGCTGGTGACGAGTTCGGTCAGCCTCTGGGATGAAACTTTCATGCTTTTGAGAATTTCTTCCCAATCTTCTTGCAAGAAATCAAATTCTATGTCTGCTTTTAGTTTGTCAACTTTTTCGCAAGGGCCGACAATTTCTTCGTAAGCGCACAGCAACTCCATGATATCTTTTGAGTAGTTCGACAAAAAGCCCAGATTTCCGGTGATGCAGGTGACGGGATTTCTAATTTCGTGGGCGACTCCAGCTACCATCTGCCCCAAACTTGCTAGTTTTTCAGTTTGAATGAGTTGAGATTGAGTTTGCTGTCTCAGCAATTTTGTCGCTAGTTCGTGAATGTTAGATTGAGCTACTAACAGTTCGTGTACGTCTACCAAACTATAAGAAACAGGCGACACTTGAACTACAATCGGCTCGTAAAGCAGTTCTTTCGATCGCAGCAGCGACTTCCGGGCTGCATCCACGATTAAAGTATTGCTAGGAAAAATTAAAGTCTGAATTTCGGCAAAGCGGTATAAAGCCCTGACAGGTCGCTTTAAAAATAATTCTCGCCCAAAAGGACGGCTGAGAAATTCTAAAAATCTTCGCCGGGAAATCATGCCCGCAAATTCACCTCGATCCGTCAAAATGACTCCCGGTAACAGCGGATTAGCTTCTAACATCTGGGAAATTTGCATTCCCAAATCCGTAGCTTCTACCTTAAAATCATAAAGCGATAATTCTTGGAGAGTAGAGTTTAAACAAAGTTCTTTTAGCTCTGTCTCGGACATGGCTTGGATTGGTCTTTCGACGCAGGAGGTATTCAACATAAAATCATCAAGATACTTGTTTCAGGTTCTATTAGCCAGCAGAGATTCAGCTACCAAAGCTCAGTCAGCAAGTCAGTAGCTGAGTGCTTGAGCCGACTCCCCGGTAAACCGCATTTTAAGTTACACAAAAAAACTGACCGTGGTAAATGGGATTTTACCACTTCAACTATTAGGCAAGTTCGAGTATGACTGAGATAGATGCGCCCTGGCAATTATGCCTGACTTTATTTTATATTGACTTGAGGCCTGTTGCCGCTTAATTATCGTATTTAACTATTAATTAACCTTGGCTTAAATTCTTAACCTTTTGTTAACAATAATCCGGTCTTGCTGACAAGTTAAATATTTTACTAAAAGATAAAATTATAAGTGCGCGATCGATACACCAAAATAAAAGAAGTTAAAACGCGCGATCGCCCGCCACGCCTCAAATACCGCCAAGGTTAGCTTTTGTACTAAGACCACAAAAGCTGGCGCATTTCATTATTAACTGGCTGCTAAGAGCAAATCAAGCAGAAATATCGATCGCCATTTAAACAACTTTAATCAGTCAAAAATTTATTAATTATCCGCATTAATTCAATGATGACTAATACAAAAAATATCCCCAAAACTGCAAAAAATCAAATTCGTTTTAAAAATTGCGATCGAAGTTCTAGGAACATAGAAATTGTAGGCGATCTATATACCAAAACACCGCGGCGCCCTGGTGTTTGCAGGAGCGGCGACTTTTAATTATTGGTATAAAATTGAGGATGCTAGCAAAAAAGTTTCAACTTAATCCTAAATTAGGGCTGTCAAGAAGGTATGATCGACAGGGGTTCTGCCAAAGACGTGCAACTAGATAGGAATTTACCAGTAGGCGATCGATGCAACCAGTCCTAACGAATCAGTTAAACAATGCTTTTACCCTTTTTCTCAGCTTGTTAGTAGAAGCAATACCTTTTCTACTGCTGGGAGTTTTATTCTCAGGCTTGCTGCTGGGATTTGTAGACGAGCGCAAACTCGTATCTCGCATCCCCAAAAACCCGCTGTTGGGGGCTTTGATGGGTAGTTCGATCGGCTTTTTGTTTCCCGTGTGTGAGTGCGGTAATGTGCCCGTAGCCCGCAGGTTGCTGATGCAGGGAGTTCCCGCACCAGTCGCGATCGGCTTTTTACTCGCGGCCCCCACCATCAATCCCGTGGTAATTTGGGCGACTTGGACCGCATTTCGCGATCAGCCAGAAATTGTAGTTTTGCGGGTGGTTTTTTCCCTGATTACAGCCACAATTATCGGCTGGGTGTTCAGTGCTCAAGCCGACTTGCGCCCTTTGCTACACCCCTCTGTAGCCCGGGCGATTCCCCTCCCAAAACCAGAGTTTTCGGAAAAAGAACTCGCCAAAGCCAACACTCCGCTGCTTTTGCAGTCGGGAACATTTATGCTCGGTCAGCCGGGAGGGGCGGTGCCGATCGAATCTTTGGTAAAAGACGAGTGGAAGCCCTTACACACAGGCAAAACAGACAAAACCTCGAAACGTTCATCCATGTTTCACCCCGTTTCTAAAGAGCGTCTGCGCCTGCTTTTAGATAGTATGGTACAGGAGCTGCGCGAATTGGGAGGAGTTTTGGTAATTGGAAGTGCGATCGCAGCCATCATTCAAGTCGGCGCACCCCGCGAACTAATTCTTAACCTCGGCCAAGGCCCAGTTTCCTCGATTCTAGCCATGCTGCTATTAGCCGCAGTCGTATCGATTTGTTCTACTGTAGATGCCTTTTTTGCCCTGTCTTTTGCTTCCACATTTACCAGCGGCTCGCTATTAGCCTTTCTCGTATTCGGCCCGATGATTGACCTCAAAGGCATCGGTTTAATGCTGTCTATTTTTAAAGGTCGAGCCGTAATTTACTTAATGATTTTGGCAGCTCAGTTAACTTTTTTAATGACTCTCGCTGTCAACTTGTATCTAGGTTAAAATTAGCCAAGATGCCTAACTAACAATAGATTCTCAATTTCCAATTTTCCCTGACCAATTTCCAATTTCCCATAACTAATAACTACTGACGTTGGACGTTCGCGAGTTCGTACTTTTGCACTAATGACGGCAAGACTACTGACTACTGACGTTCGCGAGCTATATGAGCTCGGACTACTGACTACTGACTACTGACTACTGACTACTGACTACTGACTACTGACTCTTGAAAAATGAACCTTAAAAAATTTAGCCCTTGGCTGGACGCCCTAGCTATCTTAGGGTGGGGAATATTGCTCCTCAAATATTGGATCACCGGCAAATTAAGCATTCTGATTCACCCCAATTACTTTGGCTTGACTGTAGCCGGAGGCATCGGCTTACTGTTGATTGGCGGGTTTAAAATTTGGGAACTCTTAAAGGTCGATCGCGCCAACAAGCAATCCCGGACAACCAAGGCAAATAAACCTATCAGAATGACAGAAGTTGAACACGTTACTTTATTTCCCCCCAGTATCGGCAGCACCTTAATGTTGAGCGTCGCATTAATCGGTTTAGCAGTAACGCCACGCACATTTAGCAGCCAAACAGCACTCGAACGAGGCCTCACCGAATCCCTGCCCATCACCAGACTGCAACCGCAAGAATTTCGCAATACTACAAAACCCGAAAAGCGATCGCTCGTCGAATGGGTGCGGCTGTTAAATTTTAATCCCGAACCCGATACATACAGAAGTCAAAAAGTCAAGGTTCAAGGATTTGTAATTCACCCGCCCAACGTATCAGAACAATATTTGTGGATCGGGCGTTTTATTATTACCTGCTGCGCGGCAGACGCCTATCCGATCGGGTTGCCGGTAAAATTACTGATCGGTCAAAGCCGCACCGCCTTTACCCCCGACACTTGGCTAGAAATAGAAGGAGAAACGATCGTAGAAGAACTGCAAGGTAAGCGCAAATTAATTATTCAAGCATCCTCCCTAAAACCAATTTCTGAACCAAAAAACCCTTATGATTATTAGAGGTGGTGCAAGTTCGAGATTGAATTTTAGGTTCGTGATTGTGGGATTGGCATCCCACCAGTGTCCCAGTCTAATCTGGTGACGTAAAATCTGTTGTATCTGAGATTGTAGGATGGCCCCAAAAACCGTCCTCCGTAGAAAATTAACACGAGCGAAAGTCAGCTATAAAAGTAGCAGCAATATCCAGTAGGAGTTGCAGAAAGCAGTTTCAGCAACTAAACTCGTAATTAGAAAATAAGTTCTCACTATATGTCATCCGAAAAAAAACTAGCTATTAAAGGTGCTGTCTGGACGATCGCCAGCTATGGAAGCAGTCAGGTGATCCGATTCGGTAGCAACCTAATTCTGACGCGCCTGCTGTTGCCAGAACTATTTGGTCTGATGGGTCTAGCCTACGTTTTCATCACAGGTATCCACCTGTTCACAGACATAGGTCTCACCCCAAGTATCATCCAAAACAAGCGTGGAGAAGAGCCAGAATTTTTAAACACGGCTTGGACAATGCAAATTATTCGCAGCATTGTTGTGTGGTTGTTTTTAATTTTAATCACCTGGCCAGTCGCTAATTTCTATGAAGAACCCCGTCTGCTGTGGTTGATTCCAATCATAAGTATAAATACCTTAATAGGAGGGTTCAAATCTACTGCCGTAGCTACTCTCGAACGCAAAATGACAGTCAAGCCAGTAGTAATTTTTGAGCTGGGGATACAGTTCGTTTCTACAGTAGTGATGATTGTCTGGGCCTGGTTCGATCGCAGTATCTGGGCGATCCTCGCTGGCGGCTTTTCTGCTTCTTTAATTGAGTTAGTATGGAGCCATTTGTTAATTCCCGGCAAGTCAAACCGCTTTGCTTGGGATCGACAATCAGCTAAAGAAATATTTTCTTATGGAAAATGGATATTTTTGTCTACGATTTTATTTTTTCTGTGCTCTCAAGCCGATCGCCTAGTTCTAGGCAAAATATTTACTTTAACAATGTTAGGCATTTACGGCATCGCTTTTACCCTCGGCGATATGCCGCGCCAAGTCATGATCGCTGTCGCTAGCAGGGTAATTTTTCCCTCTATTTCTATGCTAGCAGAGCTGCCTCGTGAAGAATTGCGCGCCAAAATCCTCAAAAACCGCAACTTGATTCTAATACCTTTAGCCATAGGCTTAGCAATTTTTGTCAGCTTTGGAGACCAGCTAATTTTACTACTGTACAGAAAAGAATATGTTGCAGCATCTTGGATGATGCCCATCTTAGCTTTAGGTATCTGGCACACAACTCTCCACAATTTGATGGGTTCCTGTTTGTTAGCTGTAGGAAAATCTCAGTATGGAGCTATGGGCAATTTGGCAACTTTCTTGAGTATCAGTATTGGCATCCCGGTAGGATATCATTTTATGGGTAATTTAGGTGCAGTGATTGCTGTAGCTGTCGGCGACATTCCTACTTATTTAGTAACTACCTACGGTCTTTGGAAAGAAGGACTAACTTGTTTTTGGCAAGATTTGCAATTAACTGTACTGTTTTTAGGAGTGCTGGGCAGTATACTTTGGTGTAGAGTAGCTTTTGGTTTCGGTCTGCCAATCGATAAAATCTCACCGATGGATTTAATACCTATAAATCAACTGTTTCAGTAAACAAAAAGGAGATTGTCTGTATGTTAAAGGGAAATACAAGAAGAAAAGTAATCCACTTTATCTTTTTACAAATGGCTCTGTTACAAGAAATATGGCGAGTGGCCAGCAGGTATATTAAAATGATGTTTTTTTATCAAAAAACTCAGATCGTGAATTTATTCAAAGAAAACGAACAGCCAGAAAAAGAACGCCCCAAAGTCTTTGCTGCTGTCGCACACATTACATCTGTTGAAGAATCTGAGAATCCAGAAAAAGCGGCAGCAAAAATAGAAAGACTCAGGCACACAATAGATGGACTGTTGACGAGTTTTGCTGATTGCGACCTGAGTATTGCGATCCAAACTCTACCGAACAGGCACGTTACAGCTTATTTACCTGAATATCAAATTAATTGCATTCACATACAAGAATGCCCTGAATGCGACCCGATGTTTGTAGGGTTTAGACTTCAGGAAGAATTTGTCGAAAGACTAGAAGAATTTGACTGGTTTTTATTCATAGAAGATGACATTGTTTTTTCCGAGGGTTTCACTCTAGAAAAATTAAAAAAGTTCAACCAACAAAGCGGGTATGAAAATGCTATCCTTTACCCAAACCGTTATGAAATGTATGAAGGAACCAAGAGATATATTGATTTAACAATAACGCAACCATTTGTTGTAAGTAAGCTATCTAGTGTAGAGATAGAAGGTGTCAAATTTGCTGAGTTTGATAATCCTCACGCAGCATTTTATTGTTTGTCAAGAAAGCAGATGAAACAGTGGATAAAATCAGGTCGCGTCTTGAAAAATCAAGTGGTGAATGTCGGGTCTTTAGAGAGTGCAGCAACTTTTTGTCTTTTATAATGTTTCTCAATATATAAGCCTCACCCGTCCAATTTAAACTATTTTGAGGTCAGGCATTACGATAGCATATATTCTAAGCTATATCCCGAACCCGAATCGCGGTATACAGTCTCAGGCGTTAATGATAGTTCCAAGATACCAATCGTCAAGGATTCGTGAAATGGCTCTAAGCTAAGTAGCAGTCAGAATTTTTAGTAGCATGGGTAGAACGACAGCGTTATCGATCGACCGATCGCACAATTGGCGATTTGAGATTTGAGATTAAATTGAAAATCTCAAACAGTCATGGACGCACCACAACTTTCATAAACCGGGTTTTTTGCCAAAATATAGATGTGACAGCCTTTACCCTGGTAAAAAAAACTGGTTTCTGAGGGTCGGGAGTGCGTCCATGACTGTAAAATTTAAGAGGTAAAATTTGGAAATTAATTTTCAGCAGCAAGAGGATAGAAAGATTTGTGAGTATTTTTAACAAAAAAATTAATCCTTCGCCCTTCGCTATTCTGCCATTCAAACAGCCGATCGACCGGGTAGCGATCGCCCTGATGCTCTTGCTGAGCCTCTTAGTCGGACTGTTGCTGCTGGGCGGCGATCGCACAGCACCCAGAGTCCGAGAATTTAGCTGGGAAAACAAACAAATCGGCGCCGCAGATACCGGCTTTATTCTCAACTTCTTTCGGCCGATGAACCACTCCACCGTCGAGGAAAACTTAAAGCTAGAACCGCCCCTCCCCGGTAAATTTAGCTGGGCCGGCCGCCGCATGGCTTACACTCTCCAAAATCCCGCACCCTACGGCGTTACCTACACATTAAAACTCACCGGAGCCACCGACAAGTATTTCGGAGAAAACAACCAAAATAAAGGAACGCTAATTAAACCGTTTAGCAGTTCCTTTCGCAGCCGCGATCGAGCTTTTGCTTACATCGGCGTTCAAGGCGAAACAGAAAGCAGATTAATGCTAGTCAATCTCAGCAGCAGCGACTCGAAACCGATACCGCTGACTCCCAAAGATTTAGTCGTAACTGATTTTAAAGCCTACCCCAACAGCGATCGCATTTTATTCTCCGCCACAGATCGATCGATCGCCCGTACTGGCGGCACCCTAAATCAAGAACTATTTACAGTCACCACCGGCCTCAATCCCCAATCCCCCGGTTCCGAAGCCCAACCACCACAGCCCGCAGGTAGAATCGACAAACTCCTAGACTCCAAAGATTACCAAAACCTCAAATTCGACCTCTCAGCCGACGGAAAAATCATCATTGTCCAGCGCGTCAACCGCCGCAATCCAGGCGATTTCAGTCCTTGGATTTTGTCAGAAAAATTGCCGCCCAAACCCCTGGAAAATCAACAAGGGGGAGATTTTATGATTCGCCCCGACAGCAAATCGATGGTAATATCTCAAAAACAAGGATTAGCGATCGTCCCCCTCAAACCCGAAGCAGATCCAGTAGAATTTTTGCCAAAATACGAACAAGTATTGGGGATGGCCCGGGACAACTCCGCCGCCGCCTACGTTAAATACAACAGCGACTACACTCGATCGCTCTTTATCTTAGACAACCAAGGCGCAGAACAAGAAATACTGCGCATTCCCGGTAGCATCATCGCCGTTTATTTTGACCCGCGCAAAAACAAAGACAACCAATTCCAGCGCCTCTACTGCTTGTTAGCCGAACGACTCAAAACAGAAAGCTACAAAGAACAGCCTTTCATCGCCGCCATCGACCTCAAAAAAGATGGTACTCGTTTGGTAGGAACCATCAAACCGCTGCTAGTTTTACCCAACCAATTAGATACCCAAATCAGTTTATCCCCCGACGGACTGGCATTAATTTTCGACCAATCAGTCACAACAGCAAAACCCACAGCAGCAGACAGTCCCCGCAACGACAGCGGACAGTCGATCGCCACTAGCCGCCTCTGGCTGCTACCCTTATTAGAAATACCCGCAGACAATTCTCCCGCAAAAGTACAGCCCGAAGAACTTCCCTTTGCCGGCTATCACCCCCGCTGGCTTCCCTAAATCGATTTTCCATTCTCGATTTAGCGATATTGCTAAATATCAATCAGTAATCGCAGTTTCAGATATTAATGCAGCGTTAGGGAAGCTCCAAATGCGAAGCTATGAATGCAAAAAAGTATTTTTTAACACCGTGCCAGCGTCCTCCCCGAGCGAGTATTATATAACGCGTGTTCGGCGAAGATGCTGGTACTACAAATCCTCGCCCGCAGGCGCCCCCGATCCAAACCCCGAACCAGTGACATATCCCGGCTCTCAAACCGCGCGCGCGCCTTTGAAATGTGCTTGTAGCACGCCTACTTTTACAGTTCCACGCGCACCATTTCTCATAAAACTCGGTTTTACGAGTAGATTTTTCCTTCCAAACCTCTGATTTTTCCTAGAAACCTGGTTTCTGAGCAGAAGTTTTTTATTAAATCCGCAAGCGTCAGTCCTCAGAGGGTGGATTTTAGATTTTATATTGAGCGATACTGGTAAGTATCACAAACCGGAGCATCTGTGCGCCGACTATAATATTGCGAGGGTTCGCGCTCGCTTTCGGTTGTCACCAGACTCGATCGCCACCACGCTCGCACTCAAACAAAAATCTATTTTTGCAAGCATGAGATGCTGCGTCAAAAACTTTGAAACTAACTAGCGCAGCCTGCGATCTCAAACCTAAAGCCTCAAACCTAACATCTAAAACTTCCATGACTCCCGACGAAATTACCCACACCCTAAAAGACCTATTTGGCGAAAATGTTGAGGTGCCAGCCCCAACTTCTTGGCAGGTACAAACCCCCAAATTTCGCCTGTTAGTGCTGCTTTCAGAAGATGGCAGTTGGCTGCGGATTTTGTTGCCTATCGCCGATGCGCAGGAAGCTCAACCATTTTTTGACCGACTGCTAGAAGCTAACTTTGACACCACTCTGGAAACTCGCTACGCCGTACATCAAAACGTTTTGTGGGGAGTATTTCAGCACAGTTGTCCCACACTCACCGCCGCAGATTTCTCGGCCGCCGCCGCCAGACTGCTGGCTTTGCAAGAGCGAGGTTTGTCCTACTTTTTCGGAGATTTGATCGAAAGCCGCATCCGTCAAATCATCAAAGCTGCCAAGATGCAGGGACAGTCTGTGGAAACTACCCTTCAGACTTTAGACCGTTTCTACGCAGAGGGATTGATGGGCGAAATGGAACTCGGGCGAGATTCTCGCGAACAAACTCTTGCTGCTTGGCGCTATCAGCTAGAACGCCTCTGGCCGGAGGTAGAACCATGAAACAATTTGAGTTTTTAGATGGCAGATTTTAGATTGCAAAAAAAAGACTGTAGTCCGAGTTAGGCAGTTCCCTGGATTTGCGTTATTGCTTCAAAGTGTGATTACCGGCAGATTTTTTGCTTTGCCCGAGTCTTGACCGCTGGGATCTCAAGTCGTCGCCAATCCGGGTTCTCCATCCCTCGAAGGGTGCCCGTATATTTACCAGTAACCCGCGAGCTGCTGTCCAATTCCCTAGCTATAGCGAGAAAAGGGTATAACAGATAACATAAATCCCTTGAGATATTTTCCTGATTTTCGGAAAACACGCGATCGCAAGGTATATCATGGTAAAAAGTTGACAGCAGAGCTCCGTAAGTTCCACAAAAGCTTCGATCGTTTAACATTTGTTTAGAAAGGAAATCTATAGCAGACAATGCCAGAGCGATCGGGTTTAGCCAGCGGGTGCTGTATAAATTTGACAAATTAGCAATCACACCTTAGCAATTACCTGCTACCAATTAATATCAACTCAGTTTATCCATCAATACAACTTTAACAGGGGTTCCATCTATGTTTGCTGTGCATGAGATTAGCTCGGAGTTATCAGTGTTGCATATAGCTGAGATTTGTACTTGGAATATATCATTAGAATCAACTCTTCTAGACCTGCCTCTCTACAACTGCCAAATAGAATTAACTCAACAGGCAAAAGAAGTAGCGCAGGCTTTTGAAGAAAACTCCATGCTTCCCGGCGTCATTTTGACAGACCGGGGTAATTTTGTCGGTATACTATCCAGGCGTCTATTTTTTGAAAGAGTTAACCGCCGCTACGGATTAGAAATGTTTTTCAAGCGACCGATAGAGGTACTCTACAGGTTTTCAAAACAAGATGTGCTGGTGCTTCCCGGCAGTAAATTAATAGTAGAAGCCGCCCAGGAATCGCTTTACAGGTCAGCAGAATTAGTTTACGAACCCGTAGTAGTTGAAGTGGCGCCAGCGAGTTACAAACTGTTAGACGTACACCAATTAATGGTAGCTCAAGGTAGAATTCACCAATTAACAAATAAGCTGCTGCAAAAACAAACACAAGCCAAGCTCATTCAAACCGAAAAAATGGCGAGTTTAGGGAAGATTGTAGCAGGTGTAGCCCACGAAATTAGAAATCCGCTTAACTGTATTTGGGGAAATTTGACTTTTTTACTATCATATTTTGAAAACTTGTTGCAACTAATGTCGGCTTATGAAGAAGAATATTCAGAAATATGTCCGCGAATAAATGCCCTCAAAGAAGAAATTGAATTTGATTTTTTACAAGAAGATTTACCGATAACTTTAGAAGGGATGAAGTTGGGAGCCACGCAATTGCTGAAAATAGTTAACGGGCTGCACCACTTCTCTCACATGGATGAAACAAAGCCCGTGGAGACAGACATTCACGAATGCGTGGAAATTACACTGTTGATTCTCAAAAATCGCTTTAAAAATGGCATAGAAGTAGTAAAAAATTATGGCGAACTGCCGCCAGTCAGAGGCTACTCAGGCCAGTTGAGCCAGGTGTTTTTGAATTTGTTGGTTAACGCTATAGACGCCCTGACAGAGCACGCAGCCGATCGAGAAATACAGGCCCAGCCCTCGGACAACTGGCAACCCCAAATCGAAATTACTACTAAAGTGGTAGAAACCGCAGACGGCAAGTGGGTCGCAATTGGGATAGCCGATAACGGGCCCGGCGTTCCCCTACACAATCAGGAACAAATATTTGACACCTTTTTTACCACAAAACCAGCAGGTAAAGGCAGCGGTATGGGGCTGGCAATCAGCCATCAAATCGTCACAGAAAAGCATGGTGGCAAACTAAAATTGCGATCGCACCCAGGGGAAAACACCAAATTTGAAATTTTTCTGCCAATAGCTAGCAAAACATGATTAACTCAACAACAGTCTTCAGATTCGCTCACAAAAGTACAAGGATCGGCTAATTTAGTAGTAGGTTTTCATTTCACTTGAACGAGCGGGTGTTTCGGTAAGTCAAAGTTATAGTGGCAAATACATTCAGTTCCAAACTACTTGGGCCTTCACTCTCCGAAGGCTGCCATCAAGACCTTTCCCTAGAGTCTACCCTCCGGGATTTGCCCCTGTATCACTTTCAGGTAAAATCGAGCTGCTTGGCCGTGGCAGTTGCCGAAATGTTTGAACAGCATCCCTTAGTGCCTGGAGCCGTCTTGCTCGAAGAAGGACAGTTTGCTGGCATGATATCCCGCAGACAACTGCTGGAATATTTGCTAAAACCCCATGGCCCAGAGCTATTTTTGCACCTGCCGCTGAAAGTTCTTTACAGCTACGCGAGGGTGGAAGTATTATTGCTGGCAGAAAGCACAACCATTTTGGCAGCAGCTCAACAAGCTCTGCGCCGATCGCCCGAATTGCAGTCAGAACCCATCGTAGTCCAAATCGACACCCAATCTTACCGACTCTTAGACCCTCACGCACTAAACATCGCCTACTGGCAAATTCGCGGCATAGAAACTCAAGTGCGCTACGAAAGAGCCCAAACACAAATGATTCAAAGCGAAAAAATGGCTAGTTTAGGTCGCTTAGTCAACGGAGTCGCCCACGAAATTTTAGATCCGGTAGGCTTTATTTGGGGAAACTTAACCTACGTCAGTGACTACAGCAAAAACTTGATGCAATTGCTCTCAGTTTACGACGCCCACTGTACCGAACCCCCGCCAGAAATAGCAAGGCTCAAAGAAGAAATAGACTATGACTTTTTGCAAAACGATTTCCTGCGAACAGTAGCCAGCATTAAAGCCGGAGCCGAACGCTTGAGCAAATTGGCAAGCAGCTTGCAAAACTTCTGCCACATCGACGACGTTTATCCAAAACCTGCCGACTTGCACGCCAACATAGACGGCATACTGTTGCTGCTCAAAAGTCGTTTGACCAGAGAAATCAAAGTAGTAAAAAACTACGGCTACTTGCCACCAGTGCCGTGCTACGTAGGACAGCTAAACCAAGTATTTATGAATATTTTGACCAATGCCATTAATACATTAATTAACGAAGCAGTCGGTCAAGAATTGGCGAAAGAGTTCAATAACGGAGGACTCAGAGACTTCGATCGCCAGCCTCAGATTGACATTACAACTCAAGTGTGCTGTCCGCAACCTGCGATCGACTTAGACAAACTTCACGAGCGCTGGGTGTCGATTCGCATCACAGATAACGGGCAAGGAATGTCACCCAACAAGTACAAAAAAATCCTAGAATCCTTCTCAACCGAAAAACGCGCCCTCAAAGAAACCAGCTTAGCCGTTAGCTATCAAATCGTGACTGGGAAACACGGCGGCGCATTCAGAATGCGATCGGAATTAGGCATCGGCACCGAATTTGAAATCTTGTTACCCTTAGCATAAAGAAGTTATTGGTTATTGGTTATGAGTTATTGGTTATTGGTTATTAGTTATTGGTTGGTTCTAATAACCAATGCCCAATGCCCTGCGCAAGCCCATGCCCCATGCCCTGTTTGGCCCATGACCTGCGCAAGCCAATTCCCAATTACCTTTTACCATTATCTAATTGAGTGCCACATATTTTACAGAACTTAGCATTAGCATCGTGTACAGACCAACCGCAACCCGTACAAACAGTTTCTACTTGATTAGCCGTTTTCACTAGCTGTTTAATCAAATCCCCCAACTGCCAAGGAATCAGAGCAATCCCCGTCAAAATCATCAAAATAGTCAAAAAACGCCCGGATTCCGAAATTGGAGTAACATCGCCAAATCCCACCGTAGTCATCGTGACAACCGAGAAATAAACAGCATCCAAAAAAGTCGCAAAACCTTCAGGATTTGCCGGATGTTCCACCTGATAAATCAAACCAGAATACACAAAAATTATCGCCAGCAAAGTAAACAAAATCCGAGAAAAAATCACCCCATCTTCGGTGCTGATGCGAAAAACAGAATTTCTCAATTCCACAAAGCGGATGAGTCGGAGAATTCTAAACCAGCGAAAAACCCGAATAAAACTGACGTTGACAAATCCCAACAAAAATGGTAAAATTGCTAGCAAATCAATGATTGAAAAAAAACTCAAAATAAATTTAACTCGATTTTCGGCACACCACAGCCGCAATAAATACTCAACTGAAAAAACTATTAAAAGCGCTGTATCGAGAGTTTGCAAATTAATTCTAACAGCTTCCGAAATCGGGTAAGTTTCGGCGATAAAGCTGGCGGAAGATAGGAGAATGAGTCCGGTAAGAGTTAAATTTACGGTTCTGCCAATTGGTGTTTCGATGTCTTCGAGATAAAATCCAATTTGCGATCGGGTTAACATAGATGAGATAATTAATACCATTAGGACTTACGCGAGCGGCACTATTAGTAGGGTGCGTCAGAACCAAAATCTTCGATAATATCTCTAGAACTTCGTCTGACGCACCCTACAAGTCTATTTCAGTGTGACGCTTGTCTTGAGTTTTGACTATTTTTGAGGTAAGGGAATTATCGAAGATGAGCATCGAATTAACAAAGGGCGATAGATTTAATCTTTCTAAAGAAGCTCCTGATTTCAATAAAATTGCGATCGCCCTGGGGTGGCAAGTCAGCCAAACAGCACAAAACTACGACATCGACGCGTCTGTTTTCATGTTAGGCGCTGACGGTCGAATTCCCGACGAAAAGTATTTTGTATTTTACAACAATTTGACATCGCCAGACGGTGCGGTGCGACATTCTGGAGACAACACAACCGGACAACTCGAAGCCGATGACGAGACGGTGTATGTGGATTTGAGTCTGATCGATGCTGCTGTTCAGGAAATTGTGTTTGTTGTTACCATTCACGACGGACAAGAAAAGAATCAAAATTTTAGTCAAGTCAGTAATGCGTTTATCCGACTTTATAATCTGGAGAGTGGGAGCGAGCTGGTTCGGTATAATTTAAAAGAGGTTTTTTCGCAAGAGACGGCTTTAGAATTTGGACGTTTGTACAGAAAGAGTGGTGAATGGAGATTTCAGGCTGTAGGACAAGGATATAATGCTGGGTTGCAAAGTTTTGTAGACAAGTATCATGTTGAGAATGCGGTTGAGAAGGGCGCGAATGCTGGTGGGAAGGTTGATGATGCTGAGGTTGTGAGGCTTTTTTGCGATCGGGTAGACAAGCAATTGCAGGAAGCCGCGGCGGGAGAGTCTGTTGCTAATCCTGTTAATCCTGATAATTTGGAAGCTGATGATTCTGTTTCAGAAATTCAAGAACCAGCGCTGAATGCTGAGGAATTTTGGCAGCGGTATAACGAGGGAGAACGGGATTTTACAGGGATTAACTTAGCAGGAATAGATTTGAGCGGAAAAACTCTGGAATCTCCCATTAGTTTAAGTCAATCCAACCTGAGTAATGCCAACCTGAGTAATGCCAACCTAATCAAGGCAAACTTGATAGGAGCTAACCTGCAAGGGGCAAATTTGAACTCGACAAATCTGCACGAAGCTGATTTGATTGAAGTCAACTTGAGTGGCGCCAACTTAACTAAAGCAACCTTCTATTATGCAAGACTAATTAATGCAAATTTTAGTCAAGCCAACTTAAGCGAAGCCAAGTTAGATGAGGCAAACCTGACTGTGGCAAACCTCAGTGGAGCTAACCTAACTCAGGCAAGTCTACAGAATGTTAACCTGACAGGAGCAGACTTAAGTCAAGCGAAGGTAACTAAAGTTAACCTAAGTTATGCAAACCTCAGTGGCGTTAACTTAAATGGGGTAAATTTGATAGGAGTTAATCTTACAGGAGTCAACCTGAGTGGCATGAATCTAAGTGGGGTAAGCTTGACAGGGACAAACTTAAGTCAAGCAAATTTAAGCGGAATTAACTTGAGTGGTGCCGTTTTGACTGGGGCTTGCTGTCGGGGAGTCAACTTGGATGGTGCCAACCTAACAGGGGTAAATTTGGTTGGGGTAAACTTTGAGAGTGTTAATCTGAGCGGTCAAAACTTGAGCGGGTTCAACCTCTCTGGAGTTAACCTTAACGGCGCTAACTTGAGTGGAGCAAACTTAACTTCAGCAGACCTACGAGGAGCAAATTTAAGTTACGCAAACTTAGAGAAATCTAACCTGAAAGATGCCAAATTAGTGGGAGCAAATATGGCAAGTGCTAAGCTCACAGGCGCAATTATGCCAGACGGCACAACTCACGAATAAATCAAAGTTTGTAGTGAGGACTTGAGTCCTTATATTTCTGGGCTGACGCATTGCGACTAAAGAAACCGGGTTTTTGGCCAAATCTGTCGCCCCAAACGAAATATTTTCTCGAAAAAACCAGGTTTCTGGCCCCTGTACTGGATTTAAGCACTGCGACTCTGAGAAACCGGGTTTTTGGCGGAATCTGCGGGCTGAAACGACATATCTCCAAAAAACCCGGTTTCTGACCGATCGCGAAAATACGATCGCACTCCAAAGAAACGCTTTCCTCCTTTTGGGCCTCTCTTCCTTCGCGCATGAAAGCGTCTTCGCGGTGCAATCCTCCTCATCCCCAGTCCTGCGCGC
Source organism: Microcoleus sp. BM001215392 (assembly GCF_036700185.1). Lineage (NCBI taxonomy): Bacteria > Bacillati > Cyanobacteriota > Cyanophyceae > Oscillatoriales > Microcoleaceae > Microcoleus > Microcoleus sp. BM001215392. The sequence goes on from NZ_JAUBOJ010000032.1 coordinate 21,724, forward strand.
ATCTCTCAGCCATTACAATAGGTTCAGGAAAAAATCTTTACAAATAAGAACTCATGCAGCTCAAGTCCACCACCCGCCATATTCGCATATACACCGCCATCCTCGAAGACAACGAACTCGTACCCAGCAACGACCTTTTGACGATCGACATTGACCCAGATAACGAACTCAACTGGAACGACGAGTCAGTCAAACAGGTATATGCCAAATTTGACCAACTCGTAGACTCCTACGAGGGCGAAGACTTGACGGAATACAACCTCCGCCGCATTGGTTCGGAATTGGAGCACTTGGTGCGATCGTTCTTACAAAAAGGCCAAATCAGCTACAACCTCAACAGCCGCGCAGTCAACTACAGCATGGGACTTCCCCAAGTTGATGCCAAAATTCACCTCTAAGGTCAGAGGGAGATGGGGAGATTAAGAAAATCTTCCTTCTTCCTAATGACAACTGACAACTGACAACTGAGCTCAATCTTGCTCGCTCTCTCTAGTTTCTGGGTCTTTCCCGCTATCGTTGGGATTTACCGCACAATTGGGATCGTGCTGCAAAAACTGTTTTACCGCAACTTGGCGGTTGGTCATGAACTGACCCCAAGCGCCGGGAAACATCCCATCTAAGGTTTCCACCAGCGCCCAAACCTCAATATTCATTACTTTGCAATAAAAGCTGTGAGAATGCTGTATCTTAGTCAGCATTTCGTCTACCTCAACAGGAGGTAGTAGCTGCGGATCTGCGAAATTATTCTTGGGAATGGCGCTGGACTCATGTAGGGGCATGGTTAGTAACTCAACAGCTTGCAGAGGCCGATCGATCGATTTGAGATTTGAGATTGACTCCGCAGGTGAATCTGGGGGCTGGAACTAATATCTAATTTATGGTGTTCCTGGCTACTTCTATCGAAGGCTTGTATCTGTATGCAGGTAAGGGTAAGGTTAAATTTAACTTTACTTGCCGTCCCTCGATCGCCCCAGCAGCGATTGCCTTTTGCCAGCAAACCGAAAATTGATTATTTATACCTGCCGGCCGCGGTGACTTCTACGTACCTGCATCGTAGCACTAGAGTCAGCCTAAAATCTCAATTTGCTTGTCACCGCGCGGTTTCGCAAATCGAGGCGCCAGCGTCGCTCGCCCCAGCAGCTTGCCCTCAAGCCTGTTGAATCGCGCGCCGTCGCTCGATCGCGTCGATCGAGCCCTTGACGATCGCCGATCGCCAGATTTATTCGGGCGCCCACAAAATGGTAGACTGTTGGTGTCATTACTGGACATTAAAACCTACCGCTGGACTGGGGGAAAGTCACGCCTAAAAAACTGTCAGGATATATCACTGCGCACTTTTAAGTGCAAGCGTGGTGAGCCTAGGAACCTGAAAAATCAGGAGATTGGTACTGTAAAGTCTGAAGAATCTCCACGTGCCCAGAAAGCGGGGGTTTAAAATAATCGCCACGTATCAACCCATCGAGGTTCAAACGCTAAAATAGTTCAGATCAGCACGGCCCAAAGGCGTCAGGAACCAAACATGCAAAACTCTGTGCCAAAACACTACTTGTGGGCTGTAGGTGAAGGGATCAAAGCGTGTAAGCCCGGCGATCTGATTGCGGGTCGCTATTTGCTCAAGCGCGATCGACTTCTGGTCGATACTCAACCCGAACAGTTGCCGGAAATGCCCGAAGAGATTCCGAGTTCGATCGCTCCTTATCTGAGACTCTTTGCCTATCAATTACACGTACCTCAAGTATACGGGCTGGTATCGTCCCAGCTCAGCAAGCTCTCGGGAGATATTTGGCTCCTGGAAAATGCACCTATTTTGAAGGTGACGGAATCTTTAATGCCGGAATTGGCGGACTCCTGGAAAGGAGCCGCCGCGATGCGACAGCTCAATTGGCTGTGGCAAATTGCCCAACTGTGGCAGCCTTGTATCGCTCAGGGCGTTGCTTCGACGCTGCTGACTCCAGAACTGCTGCGGGTGTCAGGCCAGTTAGTCCGGTTTCTGGAATTGCAGCCCGATCGCAAACCGCCTAGTTTGTCGCAATTGGGTAAATTGTGGCAGCAGTGGCTCGAAGACGCTCACCCAGCAATTGCTAATTTTTTGCGGCAACTTTGCCAGCAAATGGTCGCCGGTCAAGTGCGACACGGCGAACAACTGATGGGTCAGTTGGATAAAGCTCTGGCAAAATGCGGCAGATTTTACGATCGTACTGTTGAAATTGCCACGGGTACGGATGTCGGTAGAGCGCGGGCTCACAACGAAGATGCTTGCTATCCGCCCGGGGGTACGGTGTTCGCCGGAATTCCGGGCTCCGAAGCTTGCGCGATCGTCTGCGATGGCATCGGCGGACAAGACGGCGGCGAAGTGGCTTCGGAATTGGCGATTGATGTGCTGCGGGAAAAGTTGCAGCAAATGCCGCTGCATCAAGCTAATTGGGACCCCAAAAGCCTGACTTCCAAGCTGGAACGGGCCGCTTGTGCTGCTAATGACAAAATAGCCGGTCGCAACGACACGGAACGCCGCCAAGGGCGCCAGCGCATGGGAACTACCCTAGTTATGGCTTTAGCTCACATTCACGAACTCTACGTCGCCCACGTGGGAGACAGTCGGGCTTACTGGATTACCCGCACAGGCTGCTATCAAGTTACTCTCGATGACGATGTAGCTTGTCGCGAGGTGCGTTTGGGCTACTCTCTCTACCGGGATGCTTTGGAACAAGTAGCCGCCGGAGCTCTGATTCAAGCTTTGGGGATTACTTCTTCTAACACTCTGCACCCGACTGTGCAGCGTTTTCCGGTGGATGAGGATTGCGTTTTGCTGCTGTGCTCCGACGGTTTGAGCGATAAAGACCGGGTTGAGCAATGTTGGGAAGAGGAGATTTTACCCATTCTCGACGGTAGCATTAGTGTTCCCAAGGCGCGCGATCGGCTGATCGAAATTGCTAATACCAGAAACGGCCACGATAACGTCACTGTGGCTGTGATTCACTGTCAAGCACATTTGAGGGAAGAAGGCAATACTTTGACAGAATTGTCTGTGGCACCTTTAGATGTGCCGATCGAACAAATTGCCGACAGCGAGGATATGCCAACCGATTTGAGGGATAGCCCCAGCCTGAGTTCTCAAGAGAGAACGCAGTTGGTACAGCCGCCGGACAAAGGTAAAAGTCCTTTTTCGCTGCTGCTCAAAATAGTATTTTTGTTAGGTTTGGGAGGTGTATTTGCTTATTTTTTCATTCCTCCGGTGGGTCGGGCGATCGATACTGCCGGGGAGTCGCTGTTCGGGAAACGCGGTTTAATTAATCCTACTAACGGGCCGGGGAAAACTGTTGAATCTTTACCTTCTCCGGTCAAGTCTTTAGAAAAAGGATCGTTTGTAGAGATTAAAAGTTCTGCGGTTGGGGAAGCGGGAAATGAGGGAGATCGCTTGGATTTGCGAGGCACAATCGGTGGATTGACTGTCAAAGGAACAGTCCCTGCAGGCAGCATTTTGCAGGTGACAAACAAACAGCTTACGCCTCAAGGGAATTGGCTGGAATTGAAAGTGTGTTCGATTCCAGAAATAGTGCGATCGAACTCTCCCAAACCCAAGTCAAATAAAGATTTTTCTATTGTTTCAAAACCCGCAGTCATTCCATCTCCCGCTGCGGCAAGTCCGTCACCATCTCCCGCTGCGACAAGTCCGTCGCCTTCTCCTGCGGAGAAGCCAACAGCGCCAGCAGAAAGCCGCAACCTGCCAGCGGGGGAAATCGGATGGATTCAAGAACAAGATGCTGTTTCTAAGGTAGCAGCTAATGCGGCTCCTAACCCCACTCAACAGGGAAAATGCGCTGTTGGTTCTGACTCAAATCCTAATGCTAATTAAACTCTTAATGGTTGAGTGTAGCGTTTCTCTGAGCGATCGCGGCTAATTAGTAATTGGTCATCGATAATCACTTGTTGCTGTGAGCTTTCTCTGGTTTCCGGAGGTAAAGGTGCCAGCGTGATTTCAAACAGATATTCACAAAATCTGCGCTTTCTCATCGAGAGTGAGAACGGCTATATGTTGAACAGATTTGATCTAGTTACGAATAAACATTGCATGAGTCGGGCGGGTTTGACCAACAATACTTCATTTACATCTACGATATCTATAAATCAGCAGCTATAGATTTTTTTAAATAGGCAATTGAACCGACATGATATGAAATAATTTTAGATTTTAGATGGAATTATTTCATATCTAAAATCTAAAAAACTTTTAAAACTTTTTAGCCTAATTTCTTAGAGACTTCTGCAAGTTTAGTTACCATTTGGGCTACGGCTTTGTCAACTGCTGCGCTCAAAAGTCCATCTTCATTGGTACTGCCGGAATTGCCACCAATGCCTCTGACAGAAAAATTGGAATCGCTTTGATCTGCTTCTCCGACTGCTTTAGCCGTAGCAAGAATGTCTCCGGAAGCTGTTCCGATTAACCGCACGTCTATTTGCACCGTAGCTTTGGTTTTTTGGGAACCGCCGCCAATCCCCATGAAACTGCCGCCGCCGGATTGTTTGTCGATATTAAACTTGGTAATGGTGCCGATGAGTACGGCGTCAACTCCTAGTTTTTTGCCAATTTCGGCTGCGGTGCCGGCATCCATTGAACCGCTGCGATTTTCTTGTTTGAGGACTTGTTCGAGTTTGCTGCGATCGACTACTGTATAAGTGCCATTGTTAACGAGTTCGTTGATCAGGAGTTCGCTGATGCCTTTGGCTGCGCCGACTCCCCTGTAGGAACTGTAATAGTTGTTGGTGGTGCCGTAGTCGAAATCCATGACCACTAGGCGCTTTTTGGCGGTAGCTTGGGCTAGTTGGGTTGCGGGTTTGATGCTGGCTGGTGTGGCGATCGCATTTACTGAAACGCCGACTAGCATGAGGGTAGCTAGGGAAATGCTGGTTAAGCCAGATATGGTAGTTGTTTTCATAAATTTTTCCTCACAAGGGTTCTGTGCAGACTCTAGAATAGTGCACCCAACCGCCGGATGTCAGGGTTGCGGGTGATAATGTTGGTGTGGGGGAATGGGTTTTGGTGTTTTTTTAGTTTAAAAGACTTAATTTTTGTCGATCGAATGCAGAGTAAGCTTTGGGTACAGAGAAAGAGGGGTAGAGGAGTATAGTGCGATCGAGATTTTAATCCCTGATAGGGATTTAGGTAGGTTACGGCTTTCTTTACCGGGTGCCGCACTTCCGAAGCGCTGGGTTTCAATCCCTGATAGGGATTTAGGTAGGTTACGGCTCTTAATTTTGCAACTTTAGCGTTGTAGCTTTGTCAGCCAATATGTCGGCGATCGCCCCGCAGTTACGGCTCTTAATTTTGCAACTTTAGCGTTGTAGGCCAAACTTCCAAGTTTCAATCCCTGATAGGGATTTAGGTAGGTTACGGCGCCCGGTGCTGACTGTGCAAGTAGTTGAGCCAGATGAGGTTTCAATCCCTGATAGGGATTTAGGTAGGTTACGGCGGGTAACAATAAAATTTTTAAACCCTTTTTCTCTCAGTTTCAATCCCTGATAGGGATTTAGGTAGGTTACGGCTCGATCGCCTCACCAAAACTATCAACGGGATTGCATCGTTTCAATCCCTGATAGGGATTTAGGTAGGTTACGGCTTGTTTTGTGCCTTTTTTTCTCTGAATTCCGCCTTGGTTTCAATCCCTGATAGGGATTTAGGTAGGTTACGGCTCAAAAGACAATACGTCTGTTATCACACCGTAGAGTTTCAATCCCTGATAGGGATTTAGGTAGGTTACGGCTCAAAGAATTTGTTGCCGGTATCGGTTCCTTTAGGTTTCAATCCCTGATAGGGATTTAGGTAGGTTACGGCTTTAAAATTAGAAGGATTGCAAAATAGATGACTAAGCGTTTCAATCCCTGATAGGGATTTAGGTAGGTTACGGCCGATCGCTCACTCTCAATAATTGCGGGTGGGGAAGCTTTACCGTTTCAATCCCTGATAGGGATTTAGGTAGGTTACGGCGTTACTGCTGCGCCAGCAGTTTGCCCCGGTACGTAGTTTCAATCCCTGATAGGGATTTAGGTAGGTTACGGCGAGAGCTACTTGAGGAATAAGCGGCATAACTTCCGTTTCAATCCCTGATAGGGATTTAGGTAGGTTACGGCGAAGAGAGCCGCATAAAAACCGCCTAACTAATTGCGTTTCAATCCCTGATAGGGATTTAGGTAGGTTACGGCCGCCAAAAGTGTATCTAGGATTATTTTTCATAAGTTTCAATCCCTGATAGGGATTTAGGTAGGTTACGGCCAAATTCAATACACCTGTAGCAGATACATTGCCGGGTTTCAATCCCTGATAGGGATTTAGGTAGGTTACGGCAAGCGTTTTAGCCGTTGACAGCTTGGCGCAAACAATGTTTCAATCCCTGATAGGGATTTAGGTAGGTTACGGTAGCAGAAGTTACACTCCGAGCCCCGAAGATGTGACAGTTTCAATCCCTGATAGGGATTTAGGTAGGTTACGGCCCCTGCGTATTCGTAGCAGCAGCAGCCGCAGTATCGGTTTCAATCCCTGATAGGGATTTAGGTAGGTTACGGCATTCTAACAACTTTGGGCCCAATTTCATTAGAAAGTTTCAATCCCTGATAGGGATTTAGGTAGGTTACGGCTCTACTTCCGTAGGGTCTGTTGTCTTTAGCGTTGGTTTCAATCCCTGATAGGGATTTAGGTAGGTTACGGCACTTGGCACATTAAACATTACTACTACAATTTTCTGTTTCAATCCCTGATAGGGATTTAGGTAGGTTACGGCCTTCTTTGTTGCCTTATGCTACCGTCAATTACGTTTCAATCCCTGATAGGGATTTAGGTAGGTTACGGCTCAGAATTTCGATCAGGCAAGCTAAAAACTGGCGTGTTTCAATCCCTGATAGGGATTTAGGTAGGTTACGGCGGGCACAGATGCGATCGCAATTAGAGAAAATTAGTTTCAATCCCTGATAGGGATTTAGGTAGGTTACGGCTAGTAAGGCAGCCTATCGCCTAATTCAAATATGGCGTTTCAATCCCTGATAGGGATTTAGGTAGGTTACGGCCGAGGGGCAGATGGCGAGGTATTAGTCAATCCCGCGTTTCAATCCCTGATAGGGATTTAGGTAGGTTACGGCTACCTGTAAAAAATCTAATTAGGGGCGGGCAATTGTTTCAATCCCTGATAGGGATTTAGGTAGGTTACGGCTAATTTTTCTTCAACAACTGTGCCAAACACAGTTAGTTTCAATCCCTGATAGGGATTTAGGTAGGTTACGGCATCGCACGTATTCGATCGCGAACCGATTGAATCCGTTTCAATCCCTGATAGGGATTTAGGTAGGTTACGGCACAGTCAGCAGTCAACAGCGAACAGTGAGAAACTATGCGGTTTCAATCCCTGATAGGGATTTAGGTAGGTTACGGCCTACGTCGGCTCTCGGAGCTACAACCACCTGAAGATCGAATTGTTTCAATCCCTGATAGGGATTTAGGTAGGTTACGGCTCAATCAACTCAAACTCAATGTCAGGCACGCCAAAGTTTCAATCCCTGATAGGGATTTAGGTAGGTTACGGCTTCTAGCTCGCTATTCTCCCCCCCAATCCGAGAATATTGTTTCAATCCCTGATAGGGATTTAGGTAGGTTACGGCTACAGCAGCACGCAAATTATCACAAAAAAAGCCACCAAGTTTCAATCCCTGATAGGGATTTAGGTAGGTTACGGCCGGCGATGTCATGAATCAATTCATCTCGCCTTTTCTTGTTTCAATCCCTGATAGGGATTTAGGTAGGTTACGGCTGGACGCCAACTGGTCTAACCTTTCCGCTGGTTGTTTCAATCCCTGATAGGGATTTAGGTAGGTTACGGCTTATTTATGGGGGTAAAATCTATACTTCGATTAACTCGTTTCAATCCCTGATAGGGATTTAGGTAGGTTACGGCTCGATATCAGGCCAAGTAAGCGCAAACGCTTCAGTTTCAATCCCTGATAGGGATTTAGGTAGGTTACGGCCTTCGCCTTTACCACCAGGAACTAAAAAAGCTTTTGTTTCAATCCCTGATAGGGATTTAGGTAGGTTACGGCTTGTCCGCGGTAATTGCCGCTGGCAAAGCAATATTGCCGTTTCAATCCCTGATAGGGATTTAGGTAGGTTACGGCTCAATCGCGGAGTTGAGGCGAGGAATGATAAGCGTTTCAATCCCTGATAGGGATTTAGGTAGGTTACGGCTTTAATGGTTTTTGTTCCTATTTGACTATTAGCCGTTTCAATCCCTGATAGGGATTTAGGTAGGTTACGGCTGAGAGTAGCCAACCGCGCGATCACTGTTGGCAGTGGTTTCAATCCCTGATAGGGATTTAGGTAGGTTACGGCGGGAAATGAAATCTGATCAGGTTGACTTTTTGGGGTTTCAATCCCTGATAGGGATTTAGGTAGGTTACGGCAAAATGCTTAATCAGCTTAATCAGCGCATCACCTTCAGTTTCAATCCCTGATAGGGATTTAGGTAGGTTACGGCTGGGCTTCCGATCGCTAATTCCACAGCAGTCGCTGTTTCAATCCCTGATAGGGATTTAGGTAGGTTACGGCCATCTGTTCTGTCAAATTTCACACTGTCCATTTTTTGGTTTCAATCCCTGATAGGGATTTAGGTAGGTTACGGCAAAATGTGCATTATTCTTGGGGCTTGATTAGCCGTTTCAATCCCTGATAGGGATTTAGGTAGGTTACGGCAAATAATTTCTCTTTTCTCCGAAGAAGATTACGGTTTCAATCCCTGATAGGGATTTAGGTAGGTTACGGCTCAAATGGGGATTAATTATGCAACTAGGATTTGTTTCAATCCCTGATAGGGATTTAGGTAGGTTACGGCCCATATCAGCCTCTCGCAACATCTCTGTAAAAATGTTCGTTTCAATCCCTGATAGGGATTTAGGTAGGTTACGGCATCAGCCGGGTAAGTTTGCCCTCCAATAGTGTCAGTTTCAATCCCTGATAGGGATTTAGGTAGGTTACGGCTTTGAGCGAAGCAGCCAAGCGCCTGGGATACAGCGAGTTTCAATCCCTGATAGGGATTTAGGTAGGTTACGGCGCGACTCGAACCCAAGTGGAATCAGCCACTAAAAGCAGTTTCAATCCCTGATAGGGATTTAGGTAGGTTACGGCAAAGTCACGCTCTAACTCAGAAATTTTATCCTCGCGTTTCAATCCCTGATAGGGATTTAGGTAGGTTACGGCATCGGCAAAGGTTTTGGTTTTCAATTAAACCTGCAAAGTTTCAATCCCTGATAGGGATTTAGGTAGGTTACGGCAAAATATTGGCTTGGTCGTTCACCTTGTCTTGAGTTTCAATCCCTGATAGGGATTTAGGTAGGTTACGGCCAATATCAAAAATACTATGAAATTTTTAGGTAAAAAGAGTTTCAATCCCTGATAGGGATTTAGGTAGGTTACGGCCGCGAACAAATCAGCTACTTCCTGTCTTACAAAGTTTCAATCCCTGATAGGGATTTAGGTAGGTTACGGCACCGCAGCCGTAGGTATTGGCAAATCTGGGCCGGTTTCAATCCCTGATAGGGATTTAGGTAGGTTACGGCTTGCCTGTATTAATCTTATAATTAATTATAAATTAAGGTGGTTTCAATCCCTGATAGGGATTTAGGTAGGTTACGGCTTTGAAGCTTTCCTGTTGTTGACAGCTTCGATCGGTTTCAATCCCTGATAGGGATTTAGGTAGGTTACGGCCGCTGGCATTTGAAACCCTTGCGGTATTTAGTTTTCAAGGTTCGTTTGCGTCAGACAAATTAAAAATACCATTTCAGCCTCTACCTGTCAACACCAAATTTTGACTTGTGCCTTGAAACTCTTATCACATAAAGGCTTCAGCAATTGCGTCTGACTATTGTTCCCGATTGAGGCATCAAACCCTTACAGTAGTTGAATTACAGCCGAAAAATTCCACCCCTCAATTTTTACACCCACCAACAGACGCACTTTTAGAGAAAAAACATAGTTCCCTCTACGCCCCAGCTTCCATAAAACCCATCAACCAATTAGCCATCGTCGCCCTGCGAGTCTGTCTGGGCCCAAATTCCCCAATCTTATAGCCCTTAAACCCCAATTTTTCCTTCAGCAACTGCTTGTTTTCTGCAAGAGTCGATCGCGTCAATTTCACCGTCGCAGGCCTAGAATCAATAAAATCCGGCGGTTCTGGATAATCTTCGCGCCACTCGCTAGCAACATCAGCGCTGTTCCACTTACCAGTCTCCGCATCGGGGCGGTAGCCCAGATACAGCCAAACTAAGCGGTTGACAGCAGCATCGTCCATTTCTTCGTTGAGGATAGCCCAAATAGTTTCGTTGTTCAGCGGTGGCAGTTCAGACATAATTCGAGTTGGAGCGCGATCGACATCGACAATAACAACAATTTAACCTATGGCGGTCATCCCAGATGGTAGGTTCGGCGCGGCAAAATCTGGATTTATTGGTGTTCGCATTCGATCGCCCCGCCGAACCACCCTACAATACTACTTACCCAAAATTCCGTCCTTCTCGGCCATCGAGATCATCAAATCAATGACGCGGTTAGAATAACCCCACTCGTTGTCATACCAGGAAACGACCTTAAAAAACTTAGAATTCAGTTCAATACCCGCACCTGCATCAAAAATGCTCGATCGGGCATCGCCCTGAAAATCCGTCGAAACCACCGCATCCTCAGTATATCCAAGAATACCTTTGAGTTCGCCAAGAGAAGCTTTCTTCATAGCTTCGCAAATTTCTTTATAGCTAGTTTCCTTCGCCGTTTTGAAAGTAAGGTCAACCACAGACACATCTGGAGTCGGCACCCGCAAAGCCATTCCCGTCAATTTTCCTTTCAATTCCGGCAACACCAAACTAACAGCTTTCGCCGCACCTGTGGAAGAAGGAATAATATTTTGAGCCGCACCGCGTCCTCCCCGCCAATCTTTTTGGCTGGGCCCGTCTACAGTTGGCTGAGTAGAAGTCATGGCGTGAACAGTCGTCATCAAACCTTCTTCCAAACCAAAATTATCATTGATAACTTTGGCAATTGGTGCTAAACAATTAGTGGTGCAGCTAGCATTAGAAACAACAGTATCTGTGGCCGGGTCAAATTTGTGGTGATTGACGCCTACTAGAAAAGTGGGAACTTTTTCTGGGTCTTTGGTCGGTGCTGAAAGTATTACTCGTTTTGCTCCCGCCGTCAAGTGTTTTGAACCGCCCTCAAAATCCGTAAACAATCCGGTAGATTCTACAACATAATCCGCACCCGCTTTACCCCAAGGCAATTCTGTCGGATTTCTTATCGAAGTGCAGGGGATAAAATGTCCGTCAACGACAATCCCGTCTGGTTTCCCTTCAACTTCGCCGTCATAAATACCGTGGGTGGAGTCGTATTTGAAAAGATAAGCCAGGTTTTCTGGCGAAACTAAGTCGTTAATACCGACAAATTCGATATTGGGGTTTTTGATGCCGGCACGCATGACTAGCCGTCCGATGCGACCAAATCCGTTGATGCCGACTTTTAATGCAGCCATGTTTAAACTCCTATTGAAAATATCGCTAGTCGATCGCGCGTTAGCGTTAGCGAAGCGATCCGAAGGAAAGCCC
>NZ_JAUBOJ010000033.1:0-32943 GCF_036700185.1 Microcoleus sp. BM001215392
ATGAGTATTGACCAATTAAACGCAGCCTACGGGATTCCCGGCCAGCTCACCTTCGCTACGGGAAACGGTGGTTTCCCCATGGTTCACATCGACAACGGTCAAGCTAAAGCCTTGATTTCTGTGTATTCTGGCCAAGTGCTCTCCTTCTGGCCGGCCACCGAAACTGCTGACTTGATGTTTCTGAGCGACAAAGCTTACTACGCCGAAGGAAAAGCCATCAAAGGCGGTGTACCCATTTGTTGGCCTTGGTTTGGCCCAGATCCCGAAGGGCTGGGGCGTCCAGCTCACGGGTTTGTACGCAATCGCCTCTGGAATGTTGTCAGTACCGCCACTACTCCAGAGGGCGCCACCCAAGTCACTCTAGGGCTCAAGGATACTGAGGAAACTAGAGCAATTTGGCCCCAAGCTTTTGAACTGGCGATCGTCATTACTGTCGGTACCAGCCTCACTGTAGAATTAATTACCCGCAATCTAGGTGACAAAGCATTTCCCCTCACCCAAGCTTTCCACACCTATTTCCTAGTCGGCGATATCAACCGCGTCCAAGTTTTGGGTCTAGAAAACAGCCAGTATCTTGATAAAGTTGATGGTGGTATCGAAAAATCTCAAGTTGGTGCTGTGGCGGTTTCAGGTGAAGTCGATCGCATTTATCTCGATGTCACCAACGAATTTGTGATTGACGATGCCGCTCTCAATCGTCGCATTCGCATTAAGTCCTCTGGTAGTAAATCCGCCGTAGTCTGGAATCCCTGGGTGAAAATTTCTGCAAGCATGGCCGACCTTGATGATACAGATTACCAGCGCTTAATCTGCGTAGAAACGACCAATGCGGCGACAGATATTGTGGAAGTCCCCGCCCATGGTGAGTTCCGCTTGCAAGCTATTTACAGCGTCGAACGCTCCTAAGGATCGCCAATTAAATAACTTACAATTTTAATTGTGATTGTGGGATGGGCTACAACAGCCCGTCCAAAAAGAGCAGAAAGAGCCCGACACCCCACTTTCAAGAGTGTAAGTTATTAAATTTTTGTTCCTAAGGAATCAGAGCTGAATAGATTTCTTGTGTCAATCTTTGATTGACAAAGCGACGGCTCCCAGAAGGCAGACTCAATGTGCATCTCATTTGTGCAAATATATTTGTAGGGGCTATAGCATTTCGGCATTAAATCTCTGGTTCTCGCTAATAAATTGTCTGCCGAAATGCGAGAGCTCTTGCCAAAATGTAGATGCACCCGCAGACTCAAGCACCTCGACGCTGATAATTTACCCAATTGAAAGCGATTTGTGCAAGAGGTCTATTGAAAATCTATGTTAATTTAACGCATAATAATACCGCCTCTGAGATAGCTGCCCTTTTTATTTCTGATTCGCCGTCGGGCGGACGCTGAGCTTCGACGGAGCAAAAGTGCGGACATCGTTTGTATGGCGTGCGGTTTCTTTCAACGTTGCGCCAGAGTCCCAGCCTATTGCTTTGTAATTAAGTCAATCCACCTCAACGTAAAATACGCAACTGAATCGAGGTTGCTGTCTATGTATTCTTGCTTCTTGTTGCCCTTCCTTGGCCTTGCGAGGCTTCGGCTTTATTCCTTCTAATTACCATCAATAGATTATGCAAAACTTCAACTGGACAAAACTGCAAAACGGCTCAGACATTCGCGGTATCGCCCTAGAAGGGGTTGCCGACGAAAAAGTCAACCTAACGCCGGAAATTGCCACAATTTTAGGTAAATCTTTTGTCAGTTGGTTGCTGCAAAAAATCAACAAACCAGTGGCAAAATTAACAATTGCGATCGGGCGTGACAGCCGTCTGTCAGGGCCAACTTTAATGTCAGCAGTCATGGAGGGCATCGCCTCGGTTGGTGCCAAAGTGTACGACTTTGACATGGCTTCAACCCCCGCCATGTTTATGAGTACCATTACCCCCGGTTTTGATTGCGACGGTGCGATTATGCTGACTGCTAGCCACTTACCCTTTAATCGCAACGGCTTAAAGTTTTTTACCGCTAATGGTGGGTTACAAAAAAAAGATATTACTGATATCTTAACACTAGCCCAAAGCAATAATTTTGATTCAGCCTCAGCGCCTGGTAACATTACCAAGCACGATTTTATTTCAATTTATGCCAGCCAGTTTGTCAAAAAAATTCGGGAATCAGTCAATCATCCCGAGAATTTTGAGCAACCGCTAACCGGGTTGAAAATTGTTGTGGATGCGGGTAATGGTGCGGGCGGTTTTTATGTCGATAAAGTCTTAAAACCTCTAGGTGCAGACACTGCGGGCAGTCAATTTTTAGAACCTGACGGTACTTTCCCCAACCACGTGCCAAATCCCGAAGACAAACAGGCAATGCAGTCAATTTGTCAAGCAGTAATTGCCCATCAGGCTGATTTTGGGATTATTTTTGATACGGATGTCGATCGCAGTGCGGCTGTGGATGCCGCAGGTAAGGAACTCAATCGCAATCGCTTAATTGCCTTGATTTCGGCGATCGTATTACAAGAACACCCAGGCTCTACGGTTGTCACCGATTCTATCACCTCCGATGGCTTAACGCAATTCATCGAACAGGATTTGAAAGGGGTTCACCACCGCTTTAAGCGCGGCTACAAAAACGTGATTGACGAGTCGATTCGCCTGAATGCAGCCGGACAGGAATCGTGGCTGGCGATTGAAACCTCTGGACACGGAGCTTTGAAAGAAAATTACTTTCTGGATGATGGCGCTTACTTGGTGAGCAAGTTATTGATTGAATTAGCTAAATCCCAATTAGCTAATCAATCTTTGCCCGATTTAATTGCCAATTTACAAGAACCTGAAGAAAGTGCAGAATTTCGGATTAAAATTGGTGTCGGTGATTTCAAAAATCACGGAACTCGCGTCATCGCGCAATTGCAAGAATTTGTATCAACCCAAGCCGACTGGCAAATCGTTCCCGATAACTATGAAGGGCTGCGAATTTCTTGCACTTCCCCTAGCGAATCCGGCTGGTTTCTGTTACGCTTGTCACTTCACGATCCGGTGATGCCCTTGAATGTTGAGTCTAATGTTCGGGGTGGTGTCGATCGCATAGTGGCTAGGCTGTTAGCTTTTTTCCAAACAACTGAATCTCTGGATTTGTCGGCACTTTCAAGCTAATACCAATTTAACAAATCCTTGCTACAATAATGTTTTTGAGTTGGTTTCGTCAAATATTGTTGATCTAAGATTTTAGGTATTTTATTGGGTAGAATCAACGCTCCACATCCGATAAATATTGTGGCATTGATTGTTACAATTAATATTAGTTTGACTCGATCGTATTAATTGGCAAATCAAACCATAGGAGGAATGAGATAGTGTGGCTTTTAATGATTAAATGTTCTGCTGCAAGCTGGGAGATCCATTCCAAGGCTTTTAAAGCGATTGCTGACAAATATCCGGCTACGCCTGTTTCTTCTAAAAAGATGAAAGGCGACGGTCAACGCATCATGGAATATAAACTTGAAAATGTCAATGATGTAGAGGATTTTATGGAAGAATGCTTGACTTTAGATGGCTTCACTGCTAGCTTTGAGTCGCTCTAAATTTAGGCGAGCAGTAAGACTTCTAATTAAACTCGGGGAAAATATCTCTGATTTAGTAATTTTTTCCCCGAGCCTTTGTTGCTGATATCTGTTAAATTTGCTGAATCCCGTAGATGGCTTGTTGTCTTTAACTCTCTTGTTTTTTGGAGTAACTAGAAACCGTATTTGCTAACAGCATAGCGACAGTCATCGGCCCGATTCCTCCCGGTACCGGCGTGATAAATCCGGCTACTGTTTTCACCGCATCAAAATCTACATCTCCCGCCAAACGGCTGGTACCGTCTGGATTGACGACGCGGTTAATACCGACATCGATTACTGTTGCTCCGGGTTTGACCATATTAGCTGCGATCGTGTTTGTGCGGCCGACGGCGGCGATTAAAATATCGGCTTGGCTGGTAATTGCTTCTAGGTTTTGCGATCGCGAATGAGCTACTGTTACTGTACAATCTGCTTCTAACAGCATCAGCGCCATTGGTTTACCTACTAAAATACTGCGTCCCAAAACTACGGCATTTTTTCCTTTTAATTCAATCTGATATTCCTCCAATAAGCGCATGACTCCGGCGGGAGTACAACTGCGCAAACCTTGCTCAGAGCGCACCAAGCGGCCTAAATTTACAGGGTGAAGTCCGTCAGCGTCTTTGTCGGGGGCTATTTGATAAAGTAGCGAAATCGCATCTAAGTGTTCTGGTAGCGGTAATTGGACTAAAATGCCGTCTACTCGATCGTCCTGGTTGAGCGCCTCAATTGCAAGTTCGAGTTCGGCTTGAGTGGCGTTGACTGGGTAATGCTGGCCGAAGGAAGCTATACCGACTTTAGCGCAGGCTCGCTCTTTGTTGCGCACGTAAGCCGCGCTGGCTGGGTTGTCGCCCACCATCAGCACCGCTAGTCCCGGAGGACGCCCAATCTGGCTTTGGAGGGCGCGGACTCGATCGCTCAGCTCGCTTTGCATCTTGGTTGCTAGAGCTTTGCCATCTAGTATTTGAGCAGTTTTGGCATCCATTGTAAACTCTGGGTTAGGGGCTGACGATTTTAGATTTTAGCTTAATCGCTGTCAAGCACTACACTAAAAAAATTTCTGACTTGCGATCGATTCTGGGGATTCTGTTAAAGTAGGTCGTATCTCAAATCTCAAATCAGTTGACCATGACTACAGCAATTAAACAAGTTTGGGTTCCCAGATTCTCCACAGGCTATTTATTGCTAATACTTACCAGCGGTTTGCTCAGTTGTGGCAATTTACCCATGTCTCAACTCAATCTTGGTTTTAATGTTGCTAGCATTGGCGACATTCAACAAAAGCGCCAAGTCGATGGTCAAGTTTATCTCCGGGGAAAAGTGGAAAATCGCGCTCCTTTTGTGGGGAATGCGGCTTATCAACTTCAAGACGGTACTGGTAAAATGTGGATTTTAACTAAGCAAGCTTTGCCCCAACTTGGCGATGAAGTTTTGCTGAAGGGAGAAGTTCGCTACAAGAGTATTACTGTGAAGGAATTGGCAAATCAAGATTTAGGTGAAGTTTATGTTGAGGAAATGGAACAATTAAACCGCACTCCTGCGGCACATAAATAGCAATAGCAAAGGCTAATTTATTCCGATAATTCAGTACGTCTATATCCTGTCCTATCTGCTTGTAGTGCGGACGCTCGCGTCCGCACTACCAACCTTACTTGTTAATGACTAAAATTCACGTTGCGATCGCCATTTTGTACCGAGATGGCAAGTTTCTCTGCCAGTTGCGGGATGATATTCCTAATATCAGGTATCCCGGACATTGGGCTTTGTTTGGCGGACACTTGGAACCGGGGGAAACTCCGGAAACTGCTGTTTTGCGGGAATTATCCGAGGAAATTGGCTGGGCTCCTGCGACTGTTTCTTTGTTTTGTTGCGATGTTGAAGGAGAGCTTGTTCGACACGTGTTTCACTCACCACTTAGTGCGGATGTTAAGGATTTAGTGTTGCACGAGGGTTGGGATATGCAATTGTTGACAGCGGAGGATATTCGGGTTGGTAAATGCTATTCTCAAAAGTCGGGAGATGTGCGGCCTTTCGGCATTCCTCACCAGCGCATTTTATTGAGTTTTATTGATGTTCTTTGACTGTACTGATAAGTTGTCGCTGATTTTTTGAGTTTTTTGGGGCCAGCTTGTAGCCTGCCCCAAAGCTCAAAACTAAACCCACAATAGCTCAGCCGTCAGGTGCTCAATACGCACCTTACAGAAAAAATTGGTTCAAAGCCGGAACCAGGATGGGAGAAATTAAAATCACACGATTCATTTCTCCAATCCTTGGACTTTTAGCTATAAGTCGCCTCGATCTCTCAACCCTTCGGCTACGCGATCCCTCAACTGACTTGACAGGGGTTTTAAGAGTTAAGAACGAGCCGCAATCATTCCCGTTTGTCGTGCATAGGCAAACAATCCTCCGGCATCAATCACTGGCCCGACATCTCCTAAGGGCTTGAGCGAGTAAGTGAGATTTTGGGTGTGGTTGATAATTTTATCGCCCTCAAAGTCGATCGTCACTTCTTGGCCTGTTACAAATAAGTCACAAAGCCGATCGACTGATTCGATCGGGTACAACTCGCCAGTAGCCGAGCAATTGCGAAAGAAAATCCGTGCGTAAGACAAAGCCACCACCGCTGTGACGCCGGCGGCCCCGAGAGCGATCGGAGCGTGCTCGCGCGAAGAACCGCAGCCAAAATTTTCACCAGCAATGATAATCGGATATTGGGTTTTGATTTCCCCGGACTCGATAAACTTGCCGTAGCGATCGGGCAACCCAATCATCGCGTAACTGCCTAGTTTCTCGTACTCGTCCGGCTTCGAGGGAACCAGGGTCAGGTATTCTGCCGGGATAATTTGATCTGTATCGATGTTATCGTCTAAAACAAAAATTTTACCGCTAATTACTTTACCCATAGTTTATTTCTGGTTTGCGAGAGCTCGATGCTGTGATGATAATTTTTAAGTGGGATCTGGATGCCAGATTTGCACCCGTTTATTTTAACCTGGCAGTGTGGGTGATAACCTGTATTAGTAAAAATTAGATCCGAGACTTTGGGTTAAAAATTACCAGATTATTAAGTGTCAAGATAGTTTTATGGCGAATCCAATAGATGACATTGCCCGACAAGCTCATGAGGGCTCGGTGGCTTCGATTATTCAAATCCTTAACGACGAACTAGCGCAAGTAGGTGTCAGAGCCCGAGCCGTGTTTGCTTCCGGGGTGCTGCAACTGCTGTGCGAAGCTGCAACACCGCAACTGCTCGAACAGTCTAGCTTGGTCGATCGAGTCCGAGAAATTTTGGAGGGCCTCGATCCCCGGAATATTCGCCGTGTCAACATCAACAGCAGGCTCGTCCGCGAACACCAACTGCTGTGGCTCGAAGAAATTAGCCGCGATCCGGAAAATCAACTGCTGTGGTCTCAAGAAATTAAACTGAGAAAGGCGAATTTGTTCAAGCGTTTTGCCAATTCCCATCACGAACGCCAAGAGCGAGGCTCAAAGCGGGCTTTGCCGAGAATTGCTGCACCTCGCTCGATGCAAGAACCGCGACAATTTCAGCGCGGGATCGTTGGCGGCGTCAGCTTGAGCCTGCTGTTGCTGGCTGCTGGGGTCGCCACCTACAAGGGACTGAATTCCCAAGTCCCAAACAGCACGCCAACCAGCACTCAAGCCGTCGCAACTAACGCTCCCAGTCAGTCAGTTGCAACTGCTGTGAAAATTTCTCAGGATACTGCTAATTCTGGTGCTGACTCTTTTGCCAAAGCAGTGCGATCGGCCCAGCAAGCAGCCACTGACGGTAAAACCGCTCAATCTCGCGAGGATTGGTTGATCGTAGCTGCTAAGTGGCAGCAAGCTTCGGATTTGATGGCCGCCGTGCCTGCGAATCATCCCCGCTACACAACTGCTGTCAACCGGACTGCACTTTACCGCCAAAATAGCGATCGAGCCCAACAAGAAGCACAAAATAAGTAAGCAAGCAAGCAAGTCAGATAAATTTAACAACAGAACTGAGCCAGTCTCTTTTGGAGCACAGAGTTAGCGATCGGTAAGCAAAAACTCACAAACTCTGTGCTCTGTGATGAGTTAAAATTTGGAAATTTTAAAGTTTTGTGATGTGCGTCACTAAATCGTCTGACTTGTATCACAATAAAAAAAAGCCAGGATCACAAACTTAAATAGGAAACATCACAGAGTCAAGAGAGGGGTATCACCAAGCGGTCTCAAGAAAAGGTTAATACTAATAACGGTCAACATTAATTAGTAGCAATGCGATTTATCCTCATCGCCTAAGGATGCTAAAGTTCATCGGGTACAGATCGATGGCTAGAAAACAGCAAAATAGAAATCGGTCTCATTTGGGTATATGTTTCGCAGATTTAGTGACCTGCAGGCGGGCTGCCGAAACACACACGCGCAGGCTCATAACAGTCCAATCGGGTGTTGTCGATATGTTGTATGCGTGTAGCGCGAGCCTGCTCAAACATCTTAAAATAAAGGCTTCGTTGCCATGATCGATTACCAGGGAAATCAAGATTTTAGTTTGAGCGACCGATCGACCGATCGAGAGTCTTGCACATTGCATCTACCGCCAACCGCAGAACCAGTATCAGTCCAAAAATTTCTGGATCGTCTTATGCAGAACCAGGTCGATCCTGCCCTTCTGGGGCGGCAAATTAACCAAATTCTGGCGACCAGCTTCGATCGAGAAATCCTGCTGCAAATAGCCAATACTTTGGGAGCGGCTTGGGGGGCAGATTTCTGTTTGGTTGGTGCTGTGATTGACCAGAAAGTAGTAAATCCAAATGCTTGTTGGCAAAATAAGAGCGATCGCCCCAATGCTGCTGTCGAAGCAGTCGATGCAGCTCAAATACCACAACGCTCCCAAACCGCAAACATCAAATCGCCTAGCATATCGCTAGAAGATCCCGTCTTGGCAAAAGTGCTAGCAGACGGCGACATAGTGGCGATATCCGACTCTGGCGACTATCTGGAAGGTTCATTGTCCAATTCCCCTGTGACACCAATGCTGGGTCGGGCAATTTTAGCAGGGCCTGCACGATTTGCAGGGGCTGTAAACGGCGTGGTGGTGGTTGGTAAATCGCAACATCACGAGTGGTCTGCCGCCGACAGAAAAAGCCTAGAAGCAGTATCCGAGGCGATCGGCATCGCGATTTCTCAGATTCAAAAAAATCAAGAAATTGCCAGTTTAAACCAACAGTTACAGCGACAAGCTCAATACAAAAATCTCCTCGGTTCAGTCACGCAGGCGATCGATACCAGTTCAGAAGTCGATCTAATTTTGCAGCAAGTTATTGAACATACCGTCGATAGCCTGCAAGTAGATAGAGGACAAATCCTGCTGTTGAAATATACAGACCCTCTATTTAAAACTCGCTCTCCCAATCAAATCCCCAAAGCAAAAGTCGAATTAATTGGCGAATTTCCTCGGAAAAAAGCACCAAGCGATGCCGGGAAAAAAATCACAAGTACCAAAACAAAAACCAAGGATAAAACTGTCAATTCCCCAGCCAAAATCCCGAGTTTAAAATCAAATAATTATCCGGGATTTTGGCTATCGGAATCTAATTTGTGCGGCCAAGCATTCCACAGCCCCTGGCAACCCCTCGCCCTAGCTGACGCCGGGGAGTTAATCGCCAACGAACCAGAGGGCGCCGCAGAAATCTTGAAACTCCAAGGTATTCGCGCCCTGTTGCTGGTTCCCCTCAGCGGCGCCAACGCAGACGACAGCGTGTTGGGGTTCTTGGTGTTGCAGCACTCAGAGATCCGCCATTGGAGCCCCTCAGAATTGGAAGTTGTGGAATTAGTCGCAGCTCGATCGAGCAGGGCGATTATTCAAACCCAGATGCTTAAGGAAGCCCAAACCCTAGTCTCAGAAAGAACCGCTCAGTTGCAGCAAAGTCTCGAAGTACAGCAGAAACTGTACGAACAATCTGCCAATCAACTAGAGCAACTGCGCAAATTGAAGCTGATTAAAGACGAGTTTCTCAGCACTCTGAGTCACGAGTTGCGCACCCCTTTAACAATCATGAAGCTGGCGATTCTGATGCTCAAACAAGCAGAACAGCCGTCAGCAAGTCGGATTAAATATCTCGACATTCTAGAACAGCAGTGTTCTAAGGAAACTGCTTTAGTTAATGATTTGCTCGCCCTCAAGCAGTTCGAGCCGCAGCAAGTCCCTATTTCTGTCATCAAAATCGATCTCCAGCCTTTAATTGAAGATTTAGCAGCGGATTTTGAGAAAAAGTGGGCGGATCGGGGATTGACTCTGAAGGTGGATTTACCGAAGTTTACCCCAACCTTGGAAACCGACCCGGACAGCCTGAAGCGGGTGCTGCTGGAACTGCTGACGAATGCTGGAAAATACTCGGCTTCAGGAACTGCGGTAGTTTTGGAGGTGTCAGAAGCGACCGGGTGTATTGTCCTGAGCGTTTCTAATTTCGGGGCCGGCATTGCTGTGGCTGATTTACCCCACATCTTTGACAAGTTCCGGCGCGGAACTGGGATTACTGACCAAGCGATCGCCGGTACAGGTTTGGGTCTGGCTCTGGTAAAGTGTTTAATACATCACTTGAATGGTACTATTGATGTGTCTAGCTCTCCGGCACAAAGTTCTGAATCCGATGAGTTGTGGCGCACATCTTTTACTTTGACTCTGCCACAATCTCTAGCGGATATGGGTCATCTAGGAGAAGATCGAGGTTGAAAAGCAACTGGGAATTGGCAGCGAACCAGCCAAAAATTGCCCGCTCGGGAGATTTTGAAATAGCAAACGCTACCAAATCCTGCTTTTTGAATTGTTTGTCTAGTTCTCCGTTGAAATTGTCGGCTGCCCATAGCTGATTTTTTCAAAAAATTATAAGATATAGGGTTATTTGCACCCAATTAGTAGGGGTCTTTACTAATGTTCGCTCCTGCAAAAATCAGTGATCTATTGATGAATTAATCAGGCAGGAGCATTCGCAACCCTTAAACTTATTTATGATTGTATAACCGGAGATGATATGACACAGTATTGACCGAAAAAACCGATTTTTAAAATTAACTATTTCCCAGGCCGACGAAGTATTTTCGTACCAGCCGATTTCCGCAGGAATATCCCCTAACAAATGTCGCGCTCCATGGAACTAGATCGTGAATATTATGCTAACAAAAGCTGCACCGAAACTCCTGCGTTGGCAAAGTCCTAAATATTCGCCCCTGGCACGACAAATAGACGTTTTTGCTGCGGCGGGAAAGTTTATGTTGTTTTTGTGGTGGGATGGACTGCTGCAAAATACTTCGGCTCATACCAGAAGAATTCGCGCCCATTGGTTAGTCAATACTTTGCTGGATTTAGGCCCGACTTTTATCAAAATCGGGCAGTCTCTCTCAACTCGGGCCGATTTGCTGCCGCTGGAGTACGTCAAGGAGTTGGAACAGTTGCAGGATAGGGTTCCTGAGTTTAGTTCCGAAGAGGCGATCGCCCTTGTAGAATCAGAGTTAGGCAAAGATATTTACGCTTTGTACCGCGATTTTGACCCGTTACCCATTGCTGCTGCAAGTCTGGGACAGGTACACAAAGCGAGGCTGCACACCGGGGAAGATGTGATTGTCAAGGTGCAGCGTCCGGGTTTGGAAAGGTTATTCGATTTAGATGTGAAGGCGGTGCGGCAAGTAATGCGTTTGTGCGATCGCTATTTACCAGGGACGCGCAAGTACGACCTAGAATCTCTTTATCACGAGTTTTTTAAGATTTTATATCAAGAGATTGACTACGTACAAGAAGGCAAAAATTCCGATCGCTTCAGCCATAATTTTCAAGAATATCCTCAGATTATTGTCCCCAAAGTCTACTGGCAGTACACGACTAAAAAAGTGCTAACTTTAGAATACGTTCCGGGGATTAAAGTAGACGACAGGATCAGTTTAGAGGCGATTGGAGTAGATATTGCGAAGCTCAATCAACTCGGAATTTCCTGTTACTTGAAGCAGTTGCTAATTGACGGTTTTTTTCAAGCTGATCCGCATCCGGGAAATTTGGCGGTGACAGAAGATGGTAGCTTGATATTTTACGATTTTGGGATGATGGCAGAGGTGAAGTCTCTGGCTAAGGACGAAATGGTCAAGACTTTTTTTGCTGTGCTCAGAAAGGATACTGACGAGGTACTCAATACTTTAATTACGATCGGCTTAGTGGAGCCGATGCCGGATATGATGTCGGTGCGCAGGCTGATTACTTTTTTGCTGGATAAGTTTATTGATAAGCCGATCGACTTTCAAGCATTCAATGAAATCAAGAACGAACTGTACATCATGTTCGAGCAACAACCGTTTCGCTTGCCAGCAGAAATGATGTTTATTGTCAAGTCGCTGACAACTCTCGACGGGATTGCCAGAACTCTCGACCCTCACTACAATTTCTTAGTATGCGCTCAGCCTTTTGTCAAAAGTATTGCGGTGAGTAAAGGACGGAAAAATGCGATTTCAGAATTGGCTCTTCAAGCGCGAAGTTTCATCACCTACAAATTGCAGCAGCCGAGCAAATCGCAAGTTTTCATCAAGCGTTTGGAGCAGCGGATTGAAGATGGGGAGTTGCAAATTCGTGTCCGCAACATCGAGAGCGATCGCGCCCTCAAACGCATCAATCTCGCCCTGAAAACTCTGATTTTTGCCTGTATGACTGGTTTTGGGGTGCTGACGGGTGCGGTGCTGCTAGTGGGCGGATATCAAACGGGGGCGATCGTAGCTTTTGCTGTGTCGGGATGCGCTGGGTTGTTTGTGCTGCGTGCTTTCCTAGATTTGTTGGTGAGGGAAAAGCTCGATCGAATAGCCGAAAAATAAATATACTTACTTGGTAATTAGGTTGGTAGTGAGGACTTTAGTCCTCATTTAAAAGACTAAATGCTGACTCATTCCCCCTGCATTTGTAAGTTATTTAATGCTGCCAAACGTTCATATTCTGCTTGTTGGGCCGCTAAATCTGCTTCTATTTCTGCTCGATTTGCGTGATAATAAGTCAGTGCAGCATAAACCTGCGCTAAGGTGAGACGATCCAGATCCCCTGCTATTTCCTCAGCACTATTACCTTGTTTGTATAAGACTGCGATTCGCTGCACCGATGTGGCAGTACCTGCAACGATAGGAATTCCACCGCGAAGGTGCGGATCGCGGATAATGAAAGTGCCAATATCAGTTAAAGTTGGCATATGTGAATCTGTGGTTAAAAATTAGATGCTAAGTATAGCATAAATTATTAATATTTTCGACGCGCTGCGACTAAAGAAACCGGGTTTTTGGCTGAATCTGCGGGTGAAAGCGAAGTATTTTTGTCAAAAACCCGGTTTCTGATCTCATGCGTAAGTCCTCCAGGTTTCTCGAATTTAGAGTAGATTAGGATTTACGCACTAACCAAAGAAACCGGGTTTTTACTGAACTTGCTGGCTACAACGAAATATTGCGTAAAAAACCCGGTTTCTGAGCCCCAAACAGTTTGTGTTGGCTAATTGCTATCACCCGAATTTCGCGAGTCTGTTGTTTGAAGAGTAAACCCCCGCGTAGCAGGTAATGAAATGACCAAAAGCCGATAACTTCGTAGAAAAAGGTTCTCTAAAAAAGACTTAATAAGGGGCTGAAATCGCTATAAATTACAGCTTACAGTTCTCGATGCGAGAGAACAGACCCACCCAAACCCCGCCCCCCACCAACCACCATACCACCCCGCGTGCGCCAAAGCCCAAGGCAGGTGGCCTGCTTGTGCTGCAATCTTAAAGGTTAGGTTACTGTAGTCCAACCACTGTCCTCCTTTTCTCCAACCCACACGATCGCCCAACTTGCATTCACTCTCATAATCAACTTTACCGCCTACTTCCAACCAGATTTTTTTCTGGACGCTAAAGCCAAAGCGACCCTGACTGTATTTTACCCACAATTGGTCGATCGTCCGCAAATCATCGCAAGGAAAATTCTCGATCGATTCCTTTGTGAACCAACCTTCCTTCTCCTGTCTAGCAGCTTTTAGCATCACCTTGAGTGTTTCCTCATCCGCTTTTTTCCACTTCCAGGCCGCCAATAAATCCCGCAGGCGAGTATAGTCAACACCCCGCGCTGATTTAAGCTGTACCGAAACACCGGCAACCGTTGACGGAATAGGTTCTTGCAGATAACTCAACCAATCTTGCATCGACTGCGGCCGCTTTTGCGGATCGGATGCCATCCCTTTTTCTATTGCTAAACTCACCCAATCTTTCACCCCAAAATTTTTCGCAGGTGGCAATGCTTCATTTCTAAAATGCCGATTGAGGGAAGCTGTTGGCACTTTTCCAGTTACTGCATAATATAAAGATGCAGCTAAAGTATAAATATCCACCGTTGGTTTACCGCTACCTTCCATATGCTGTTCCCAAGGAGCAAAAGCAGGGTTATGAGGATGTCTGCTACTAATAACAGTTGGCATTAATTCACTTGCAAGACCAAAATCAATTAACACTGCTTGCCCGTTGGGACGCAACATAATATTACCTGGATGAGCATCTCGATGGACAATTCCGGCTTGGTGAACGGCGGTTAATGCTTCTCCAATTTGGCGGATAATTGCCACTGCTTCTGTATCCGGGAGTCGCCCCTGTTGCTGTACGGCATCAAATAAACTTTGCCCGACGACTAAATCCATTACCAAACAGTGAAGGCCTTTTTCCTCAAACAAATCGCTGACGCGGACAATTCCAGGATGCGCGTTTTGGCAAAATTTGGCTAAGATTTGCCCTTCGCGGATAAATCTGCGGACAAAGTTGGCGTATTCCGGGTCATTTTGCAAACTCAGATTCGGCGTTTTGAGGACAACTTGATGCTTGAGTTGCAAATGGGTTGCTTTGTAAGTCATGCCAAATCCCCCCATTCCCAGGATGTCGTCGATGCGGTAGGGGCGAGTTTTGAGGGTTGTTTGTCCGGGCGTCCACAGCATGGCGGGTTGCTTAAATTCTCTCTAGTTGCTAATTATGATAAACTGTCTCGCCTTTAAAAAGCAACGAACAGGAAGCAATAACAGGATTTACCGACTCCGACAAAGAAACCGGGTTTTTACCGAATTTGTCGGTTACAACGCATCTTTCCGAAAAAACCCGGTTTCTGAACTCCCACGCGCAACTCCTAACTAAGCCGATCGCCCTTCTTGCTGACATTCAAATCAAATTAGGTTAAAGTTAATTTAAGCCCAACTATCAACATATCGGTTATGGCAACCAAAAATCAAATTCTCGAACAACTCAAAATTTTAGAATCACTCTACAATCGAGGCGAAGTCAGTGAAGTTTTAGAACTTTCACTATCCAAAATTATCGCCCACGAAATTGCCATTGCCAAACAACAAGCCGCAGAAATAGAAACTGATTTACAGCAATTTGAAATTGAGTATCAAATGCCATCTCCTGAGTTTTACCAAAGATTTAGGGCGGGAGAATTAGGAGATGATATCGATTTTGTTGAGTGGAGTTCTTTCTATCAAATGTCATGTTCTGTGCGAGAACGCTTGCAGATTCTTCTCTCTAACTCCCAAGCATGATATCAGCCCAGTATATCACAGAAATTAAAGCTAAATTGGTGGCAAGCCCTGCTGTCAGTTCTATGGCAATTGTTAAAGAACGAACTTTGCCCGAAAGCGGATATTTTCGCGCTCGGTTAACCCTCACAAATGGCGATTTTTTAGAAGTTGTAGAATTTTTTACCGTTATCGATAATCGTTGCATCACAGAAAGTTATCGATATCAGTGGATGGATGAAACCCAGCAAATTTTACGGAACCGCTGGGATAATGTCGAACATTTCCCGAACTTACCCAATTTTCCCCATCATGTTCATATTGGGGAAGAATCAAATGTTGAACCTAGCTGTTCAATGAATATTCTTGAATTGATTGATTTAATAGAAAATGATTTGCACTCTTAATCAAAAACCCGGTTTCTGGCCCCCGTCGTAATTCCTAAGCAAAAAGGGAAGGCTATATGCCCTCCCTTTTTGCTAGATATCATTTTGATATCAGAGTTAGATTTTCAATACCCCCAGGGGAATTCGAATCCCCGTCGCATCCGTGAAAGGGATGTGTCCTAGGCCTCTAGACGATGGGGGCGCGTTTTGGCTTGCGTTTGCTTGTGTTCCGCACCTTTATTACCTTAACTAATCTTTCTGAATTTGTCAACTACTTTGCGAAAGTTTTTTTCTAGTCGTCCGAAAGTTGCTCGCAGTAGGCTTTGAGGATGGCGGCGCAATTGCCGATCGCCCCGAGATGAGCAATCTCGAACCCGTGGGTGTTCTGGGTGGGGAAAGCCAAACAAGCGGCGCGGGCTACGTGGCCGAACTTCATGGCGATCGAAGCATCGCTCCCAAAACCGCTAATCACCGCCAACTGCACCCCTACACCGACTGCGGCGGCGGCTGCGCGCAGTTGGGCGTTCAATCCTTCATCGTAGACTCCGTAGCCGTCTTGAACCAGCAAAACCGGGTTTTCGCCATCTGCGATCGGGTATTCCGGCGCCAGGGGGCAAATTTCCAAAGCAATCAGCGCATCCAACTGCTGGCGCTGCGTGAAATACAAAGCTCCGATCGCCCCAACTTCCTCCTTCGCCGACGCCACCAAATAAACATTCACCGCAGGCTCTGTCAAATATTGGGCTAGAGCCAGCAAAATCGCCACAGAAGCCTTGTTGTCCAGGGTGTAGCTTGCGATCCAATCCTTCAACCGCAGCGGGCGTTTGCGGTGCTTTCCCACCACCATCCGCGTACCCGGCCGAATTCCGGCCTCGGCTAATTCCTCGGCGGTACACTTGGTTTCGATCCAGGCATTTTCCCACTTGACAGCAGCATCTTCCTGCTGAGCTTTTTGAGGAGATTCGTGAGAAACGTGGCGGCTTCCGAAGCTGAGAATGCCACTAATTGTTTGCTTGTCGCCCAACAAATCCACAACGCCTTCGCCGTAAACCCAAGGAAAGGCGCCGCCCAACCTGCGGACTTCGACGCGGCCGATCTCGCCTATTGTTTTAACTAGGGCACCAATTTCGTCTTTGTGGGCGGTAATGGCGATCGACTTTTCTCGATTGCGCCCGGGAATTAGGGCGATCGCATTGTCAGCGCGATCGATCCAAGCATTCACTCCCAGGGCGGCGAATTTTTCCATCAACCGCTGGTTAATTTCTGACTCCGCACCGCTGGGTGAGTGCAGCATGACTAATTCTTCGATTGTTTGAAATAGGCGATCGAACTCTAACATTTTTGATTCCCGCATTTTGGAGCTTATTTTGACATATAATAAACCAGATTCATTCTGGGTAGGAATCGTATTTTCTGAGGTAAATCAGATTGTTTTTTTAACCGCAGAGGCCGCAGAGGGCGCAGAGAGCGTTACTATAAAAATGAGTTTTTTTTAAATGTTCTTCTATGCTTGTTAATAAATTACTGCAACTTTTGCAACGTAAAATCCGCGCCCAAAAGTTGGGTTTAGAATTTAAAAGAGTTGCTAGCTTTAGTTTGCCCGGTAATTTAATTGTGCAAGGAAATCGCCAAAAAGTAAACTTGCCGGAGGAGAAAGGCATGGATGGAGAATTTATTGAAGTGCTTTTAGATGACTGTTACGGAGTTGAACAATTACCTGAATCGCTGATGAAAGTTCTCGATCTCGGGGCGAATGTCGGGTTGTTTCCGATCGCCGCCCGGAATCGATTTCCTCAAGCTGTAATTCACGCTTACGAACCGAATACCTACCTGGAAAGCTACCTCAAAAATCAATCTCAAATAGCTAACTTTACATATTTCATGGAGGCTGTAGGAGCCGAAGATGGTAGAGTAGTTCTGGATATTCGGGAAGTGTCGGGAAAAACGCGATCGCGCGTCAGCGAAAATGGGGACGTACCGATGGTATCGTTGCGCAGGGCGATCGATCGCATTGGCGGCAGCGTCGATTTAGCCAAAGTAGACTGCGAAGGTGCAGAATGGCTGTTATTTGAAGACCGAGATTCTTGGCAACTCGTGCAAAACCTGTCTTTAGAATATCACTTGTGGTCTGGTCACAGTCACGCCGAAACCCGACAAGTTATTGAAAACTTAGGATTTTCGGTGAGAAAGCAAATACCAATAGATCGATGGTATGGCTTAATCTTAGCATCCCGCACCCGCAACCGTAAATAAGGTTAGTAGTGAGGACTGAGCGTCCTTCTTTTCTTGAAGAAGCTCAGCACTACTAACCAATAACATAGCTACGATTAAATCTGTTCTTCACCTTGATTGAAACGCTGTATCCCTTGATTTTCATCGGCGCGAACAATAGAATCTTCGGCAACATTCAGGATACCATTAAATTTATCTTGACTTATTTGCAAAGCTTGTTCATTGTATTTTCTCATGGCAATTTCTAGCTGCAATTTGTCAATAGTCCGTTTATAACTAGCTGCTTGCCTGACTATTTCCTGTTCTGAAAAATCTAGTAATTCTATCAAAGTGGTAACTTGATGTTCCAAAAGTTGTATTTCATAAATATTGTGATTATTATTGACAATATGTCCCGATACTTCTGGGGGATTAAATACAATTTGTTCCTTAGCTAGCGACAGAGCTGTTTTGACACTCAAAGCTAAATATCTAAACATTTCAGCGGTATTTTGGGGAATTTTTACTTTCAGAAATATCAGTACAGCAAACAAACTTCCTGACTCTAGCAGTCCCCCAAATCCTAAGACAGACTTGATGTTGTGTGGGATAATTAAGGTATCTTGTTCAGCAACGAACAGGCTGCCTTTTGCTTCAGATTCGTAAAAAACATTTAAGGCGCCTGGTTCTAATTTCACAAACATTTCTGGTTGGGCTCCGAGGACTGTATTAATGTCTAAACCGAACTGACGGATTATTTCGGAAATCGCCGGAATTTGAGCTACTAATTCGGCACTAACTAATGGAATAGCTGTATTTTCTACTGCTGTATGCCGAGAATTCCAGTGCGGTTCCGATCCTGCTGCTGCTAGCAGAGTCCAGCATTTGATGTCTGCTGCTGGGGAATTGCCTTTCATCAAGCGGCGGGCTGATTCTTGCAATGAATCTTCTAATTCCCCGTAGGGATGAGTTTTGAACAAACGCACTAAGCCACAGGTATTTTCTCCGGTTTGGCGATCGCAAAAATGTTCGTAAATATACTTGACAATATTTTGGCTGCTGGCTTCCATACTAGGGGTATTTCTACCGAACTGGCGCAGGACTAAGCTGCATTTCGCCATGTCTTGCGGGGTAAATCTGGTAATATCGTACATTGAAAAACGCTCTCCCAGAGCTCAAGCACTCTTTTTTATTTATCGTTAAGAGCGCTACCGCATCCGGAATCGCACTGAGAGCTTTGACAAATCTTAGTTAAAACAGGTACAAAATATTTCACAAAAATAGACCGGTTGTACCCGGGAATACAGAAAATATGACCGAGTCAAAAAAATTAGTCCGGTAGGACACCCGCGGAGTAGGGAGAAGCGGATGTCTAAGGGTGGAAGAATTTCTGGGGTTGACTGGCGCACAGAAATTTAAAACAGGCGACTTTTCTAGTGTGGGAAGCGCCACAATCAAACAGGTTAGCAGTCAGGACTTAAGTTTTTATTTTTCCGTAAGGTTAGTAGTCAGGACTTAAGTCCTTCTTTTTCCTCGGACTTGCTTTTGTGACTGCTAACCTATTTTAGATCGATCGGACGACGCTACAGGCTAAAGCTGAGTAACAAACAGACACTGCGATTGCTTGGCTTGTCGCTTGCTGCGGACAAAAAAGTCGGTAATCTCAGGCTATGGTTCGATGGGTAGATGCTTAATTTAAAACTTTAAGCATCTCAAACAACTCTACTGAGTAGGTTGAGACTTGGCTTCGAGAGCATCTTTAGCCGACAATCCCTGATCTTGGATGCCAAAATACCACAAACTAGCAGCAGCTTCGGCGCGAGTCACCGATTTTTTGGGCTGAAACAGAGTAGTGAAACCAAAAACCCGGCGAATATTTGCCAAATCTCCATTGTTAAAATCGGCTAAAACTGCCCGCGACGCTTGGGAATCAATCTTAGAAGTATCTTGAAAACCCCATTTTTCTTTCACTCCGTCAATGTTGGCGGTTGGTAAAACTTGACGAGTATCTAATGGTACTTTCCAGAGAATCATTGTTTCGCGAGTTAAAGGTGCATCTGGGCGAAATTTTAAATCTTTTGTTTCTCCAGAAAGCGAACTGGGAATTAAACCAGCTTCTGCTAAACCTTGAATTGCTGAAAAATCGGGGTCTGTTTTGGGTATGTCAGAAAATGCTGGTTCGCTAGATTCTACTGCTAATCTAATTTGTTTGGCTTGACGGCTGGCATATATCTGATTGTTTGCTGCTACTAACCAGCGGGCGTATTCGCGGCGGGTGACAATTTTGTTGGGTTCGGGTAAGGTGGTGCCTGTTTCTAAATTAGCACCGCTTTTGGATCGCACTTTTAGCGCCTCTAATTGAGCTAAATCTGCTACGTACTGCCGCAACTGTTGAGGAATTTGGGTGTCTGTTTGGCTAGTTTTTGCTGATTTTGGTGCAGCCGATGGCGCGGGTGTGCTTCCCTCTGAATTTGAGGGAGTTGGTGAAGCGCTTGGGGATGGGCTAGACTCGGAATTGTTAGGTTGGGGACTGGCTGCGATTTCTGATCCCTCTTTGGTGTACTCTAGGGCAAATTTTGTAGAACCTCCTACTTTTTCAATCCCAGAAAGCGAGACTGTTACCCGCAAATTATCTCGGGTGGCGACTAAGGAACCTTGTCCGTCGGCGCTTGGGAGGCTGACTATTTTCCAGTTGCGGCGCCCAAATTCTAACTGATAAAAGTTCTGAACCGAATTCACCGGATCTGTGCTTTCCCAGCGCAACCGCACGTTTTTTGGCGGCGGATCGGTTGGCGGGTCTACTTCGACTAACTGAGCATTAGGATATAGTGGAATCTCTGTCGGGAAATCGGCAGGAAGTTTTGGGGTAGAGTTGGTTTCTACTGCTGTCGCTGGCGATGGGGACGAGAAAACTGCTGGATTTTGTTGTAATTTTGGATCGGCGGCTAGGGATTCTTGTAGCGCCTTGCTGTTGGGGCTGTTGGCGCAAGCTGTGACAGCAGCCAGCAGACACAAGGCGAGGCCGGTATTTACGGTAGCGAGTATATGGGTTTTATTGGTTTTACTGGTTTTAGCTGGCGATCGCCCCGAGTTGCCGATCCCTTGAGTAAATATAGTATTGAGCATAAATCCCTCGTTTGCGGATATATTTCTAGGCTAGCGCAGATCGATCGGACAAATATAATTTTTACCCAAATGAAATTTCTGCATATAATCCTAGTTATTGCTACATTACCTGTCTGGGCCCTCAAGTTTACAAGTCCGGCAAAAGCTGAACCAGCTTTGCTGCGGGCGCCACTTCAGACGCCAGAGTGGCAGCCGTTTTGCTCGAGCCAGGGTCAGTTTGCGATCGATATGCCGGGAACTCCTAAAATTAATACTGAAACTTTCTCAACTCAAGTTACAACTCATACATATAGGTCGGTATTAAAAAATAAAGAAACTTATTTACTGCAATACTTCGATCTAGATTTTCGGCTCAGCAACAATAATATTAAAATTACTTTAAACAATGCTGTAGATTTCTTTGTAGTGGCGGCGAATGCCAAAGTGCTACAAGTACGGGATATTTCCCTGGGCGGCTATCCGGGAAAAGAATTTGAGTTTCAGTCGCTTTCCCCCACGCAACCTGTAGGTATAGGTCAGGTTTTTTTGGTGGATACGCGCGTTTACGGGCTAGTTGCTACTACTCCAATACCAGAAAATGCTCAAAAATTTCTCGATTCTTTTCGTTTGTTTTGAAGCTGGAAGTTCGGCAACGGATTTAATGGATTTAACGGATGTTGAGGGGGATTTCTGTTGCTCGGGGCGATCGCCTTTATTAATACAATTTACGAGTTGGAACTTGGTCGCTCTGAAAATATGGGCTGTGGCTAATAAAAATCTTGCCATCAATTGGTTGTTTGAGCAACAGGGTGCATCTCATTTTGGCATGGGCTATAGCATTTCGGCACATAATTTATGAACCAGAATCAGAGATTTACTGCCGAAATGCTAGAGCCCCTACGAGTATATTTCCAAAAATGAGATGCACCCGAGCAACAGTGCATTCCTGACTAATCAACTTAATTTTTACTTAAATACCTTATTGGCTTTTTTGCACTCTATCTAACGACATAGATAAGTTTTACACCTGTGGAGCGATGTAGCGGGTTCCTCAATTTTATATGTTTGATATAAGGCTTGTTAGATAGAAAGCCCAAACTAAAATTTAGTGTGGCTTAATCTAGTTTAACATCTACCTCAACAACGAAGTCTGGTTCATCGAAAGCTTACTTGGAGGATTATTCACATATTATGAACAAACTAACACCAATTATGATCAGCGGCCTCCTATTGTTTGGAGCTGTTGCTTGCAGCGACGGGGCTAAAACTAGCGCTGATGCTCCTAATTCTACCACAGAAAATGTCAAGAGCCCGCCCCCTGCGGAGAATGTTCAAAAAACTCAGGGCGACGCCACTAGCGATATTCGCAAAGCCCAAGCAAATTCTGATATCAGAGCCAGAGAACAGCGCAACAACGTGACGGGCGGCGATGCCATCAGAGCCGATGGCGACCTGAAAAGTGAAGTTCGCTCGAAGTTGGAAGTGAACATCACCAAAGGCGCGCTCACTGTTGAGGCAAAAGACGGGGCTGTTACCGTAGGTGGCACAGTTCCCAATCAAACTGATTTAGCTAAAATTGAGCCGCTAGCTAAAGAAATCAAGGGTGTCAAAAGCGTGAATGTTACGGCTGTTGTAGCGCCGGCAGCCTCGCCTAGCAAGTAACAACTTAAGGTTGTGCGATCGCCCAAGTCGCTGTTCGGGTAAAAAGACTCCTCGGATAGCGCAGTCTCAGGAAGGAAGAATTATGCGGGAAAGTCGGGCATTTTAAAATTGCTTTGAGAGCGGTTCGCAACGCTTACATGACTCTTCCGGATCGGGGTTTCTTAAGTTAAACAGTTGAAAATTGCTAATTTACTCACAACTAAAAAGTGGCGCATTTGCCTGCAAGTTACCCTTCTCAGTTTCTGATGGTAAATTGCTGACAATTAGTGAGAAACAGGCCGGAAGATAGAGACGGAATTTATTCCCAGCGAGCGATGAAAATGGTTGGAAAAAATGACTAAATGTGATTGAGACCAGCAAGCAGAGCATAAATTCTGTGATTGTGTAAAAACAGTATATTTTGAAGGAGAAAACAAATGGCTTTAGGTCAACACAAACGGGCTGTAGGATCTTTTTCTAATTACCGAGATACGGAACTAGCCTTGATGGAACTGCAAAGTACCGGCTTTCCGATGAATCAGGTTTCGGTAGTTGGGGAAAACCTCAACGGTAGCGAAATCGCGGGTGCTAGCGCTGCTAAGAGCACCGATGAGAAAGTGGGCGGCGGTGCGAAAGCTGGCGCGACGGCAGGAGTAGTCACTGGCGGTTTGATCGGGTTGCTGGGCAGCATTGGGGCGCTGGCAATTCCGGGAGTTGGCCCGGTGATGGCGGGGGGCGCGATCGCAACCCTGCTGGCTGATACCGTAGTCGGAGGCGCGATTGGAGCAGCAGCCGGCGGTTTGGTTGGCGGTTTGGTGGGTTTGGGTGTTCCCGAAGCCAAAGCTAAAGTTTATGGCGATCGTGTCTCGCGCGGAGAATATCTAGTATTCGTCGAAGGAACGGATGCTGAGTTGGCCACCGCCGAAGGAATTATGAGCGTGCGGGGCGTTCATGACTGGGGTATTTATGATGTGCCGGCAGATACCGGCCGCAAAGCTATGGCCCGCGACAAGCGCGCTGTGGGCGTGTTTGCCACCCGCCGCGAGACAGAACACGCGCTGGGAGAATTGCGAACTGCTGGTTTCGACATGGATCGGGTTTCGGTGATCGCTAAGGATGCCGACTCTAAAGGCGAAATCGCAGGCATTGATGTGAAGGACACCGCCGACAACAAGGCTGATGAAGGGGCGACCAAGGGCGCGCTCACAGGTGGCACGCTGGGCGGTTTGACTGGCTTGTTGGTAGGTCTCGGGGCGCTGGCAATTCCGGGTATCGGGCCGATTATGCTGGCAGGAGCCACCGCTACGACGATCGCCACTACGCTAGCAGGTACTGCTTTGGGTGCGGCTGCGGGTAGTTTGATCGGAGCTTTGGTAGGTTTGGGAATTCCTGAAGAGGAAGCTAGAGCTTACAACGATCGAGTCGCCAGAGGAGATTATTTGGTAATGCTTGATGGTAGCGAAGCAGAAGTCGCTAAAGCTGAAGCAATTATGAGCCGCGGAGGCGTCCAGCATTGGAACACCTACGACTATCCCAGCGTGGATACCGCTCGCGCAGATTACGGCGCTCCTGGCACTCCTGGCGTTGATACTACGCCTAATGTTTACGACCCCAATCAGGGCGTGACTGGGCACCGACGGGTTTAGATAGTTGGGCCCGAATCCCCACATCATATCGTTTACAGATTGGTGTGGGATGAAAGCCAGGTTTGTTGAGGTGGGATGGTTGACCGATTCCGTAGGCGTAGCCTGTCCGAAGGACATAGGACACGAAGACCATCACCGCCGAAACAAACAATCTTTGAGATAATTGAACTACAGACAGCATAAACGCGGAGGGCGATTGTGAAAACCAAGCACTCAAGTCCGCGATCGCCAAGCGGGGAAAGTAGCCAGTAATGATTGTCACGCCATAATTGGGTCTTGGAAGGACTCCTGCCCGGGCGAGGGAATGTAAGTCCAACAGAATTACGCAGTTCTAGTGGCTATTCCCGATGAATTGGAAAGCCTAGACCATACCGCTTTGCGGTTGGTGTAGTTAGTTCACATAGTTCTAGTTTGATTGTTCAGGCTGGGTTTGGGTACTGTGTCTAATTCCGATGGCAACACCCCGGCGCACTCGGATTGTCGAGGGTGTAGGTGTTTAGCGCAATGCCTGTAAAATTATCTCAAAAGTCGGCTGTTTCTGTGACAGCCGGCTTTTGTTTTGTTCTGGAAACTTTAAACAAGCGACCTGTTCACAGTAAAAGTTAAATTTTGAGAGTGCGAGCTGGGCTTTTGGCTGGCAGGTCGATCGGCTTAATTAACTTAATTAATTTTTACACCCCACCAAATAACTGCGGTTTTTTCGTCTGTAACACTGACTACTGCTAGATCGCAAACAAGGCAGTATTATCAAAGTTGACGACATAAATTACAGCAGAGATTGCCCAGTTTGTCAAAGAACGACTATCTTTAATTATGGGACGGCTAATTTCAGCAACTTATACAGGTGAAGTAGCCCCTCCTGCGCACCGAGTAGGGTCTGGGGTGGTCGCCAACTATTAGTAAAATAATATTGTTGTCGCCGAACCGCCCGACTTAGGCGGGTCATTGGTTGGCCTTTGCAGCTAAATTGCCGTTGGCAAGACCTGCTGGCATGAATACAGTTTTTCTGGGAATGCCTCAGCGAAGCATTTCTCAAGCCCAGAAACAGCTTTTATGTCCCAGAGCGCCTCTGGTTTCGGGTGTTCTGTTAATTAGAACCGCAAGCGCTCATGGATCGAGTCAAGATTAACCGCAAGCACAGCAGCGCGAGAGTATGGAAACGACTCGCGGTGATTTTTTTCGCGAACTCTCAGGCGAAGCGCAGCCTATGGCTGGCAAAGCCTGCGAATCGCTCAGCACTCCGAGGAAAACAGCCTTCCTGTTGGATTTCACGCTGCACCGAGCACAGTGGGGGGAGGTGACACTAGCTGAGCTGACCGGGGGAGGCTTTTACGGGCGATCGCAAATTGAAGGCATTTATGTAGAAGGCTTTTGGAGTTGAAACTCCGAACTCTTGTTTATTGGTTGCACTCATCAATTAGATCGCCTGTAGCGGTAATTTTTCGGGTCAGAATGTGGCGCGGATGCCGCCAGCAATAACCCAAATATGCGATCGACCTTGACAAGTGCGATCGACCACTTCTTGGTATTTTGGTAAATGGTTAGTAGTTAATAGTTAGTGATTAGTAGTTAGTCTAAATAGAACTAACAATTAACAACTAACATCAGCCGCAACTAACTATTAGCAAAATAAAACTTAAAGGACTTGCACGCGCGGGCCATAAACTTTGTTTATTCATGACGGCTGCGCTGGAAAACCCAAGATTTGTAGGGATAATCGGGTTTATTTTCCTAAGTGATAACTAGATTAGTCGGGGTCTGCTAGTAATTATTAACGTGTTTTGAAAATTTTTACGCTCGGCAGTATTGGTTGAAAAACAGACTAGCAAATAACGCACCAACTTTCAGACAACATAGAACATCGAGAAATTAAGGAAACTCACTCAATTTTTTTATGAATTTCACTGAGATTTTAAGTGTCGATGAACTTTTAACTAGACATAGAAACGGGGAACGAGATTTTCGAGGAGCTAGCCTGATTGCAGCTCATTTGATTGAAGCTAATCTCAGTCGCACAAATTTGAGCAGCGCTAATTTGAAAGGCGCCAACTTAATTAGAAGTAAACTAATTGGAGCTAATTTAAACGGCGCCGACTTGAGCGGGGCTAATTTGTCTAAAGCAAAATTAATTGAAGCCAACCTCGGCAGTTCTAGTTTAACTGGAACTGTGGCGATCGGAGCTGATTTTAGCGGAGCCAATCTCAGCGGAGCAATATTGTCTCGCGCTGACTTGAGCAAAGCTGTGATGGTTGGGGCGAGTTTAGTCGGAGCTTGTTTGCTCAGCGGCTCGAAGCTAACTGAAGCTAATTTGAGCGGGGCGACGCTGAGCCGAGCAATTATGAGCGGGGTTGATTTAACCAGAGCAAATCTAACTAGAGCAATTCTGAGCGAGGTTGATTTGAACGGGGCGAACCTGAGCGGTGCAACTCTAATTAGGGCTTACATCAATCGTGGAAATCTAGGTGGAGTTAATTTGGTTGGCGCGATTTTGAGCGAAGCAAGCCTGCGGGAGGCTTGTATTTGTGCTGCTAATTTGAGCGGTGCTGATTTGAGCGGTGCTGATTTGAGTCGAGCTAATTTAAATGGCTCTAATTTGAGCGGGGCTGACTTGAGTCGAGCTAATTTCAGTAAAGCTAATTTGAATGGTTTGATTCTGCACAATGCTGATTTGAGGGCTGCGAATTTGAACAAAGCTTCTTTGCGGGGAGCTGATTTGAGCGGTGCGAATTTGTCTGGTGCTAGCTTGCTGGAAGCGGATTTGCGGGGTGCGAATTTGAGTAATGCCAATTTGTCGGGAGCCGGTTTGCTGCTGAGTTCTTTGACAGGGGCGAATTTGACAGGGACTAATTTGTCTGAGGCTAATTTGATTGGGGCGAGCTTGAATGTTGCTAATTTGAATCAAGCGGCTTTGGGCGGGGCGATTTTGCCGAATGGGGCGACTCACAGTCGGGATTGATTCGATGTCTGGTAGCGGGGCGATTGTCAGTCGCGGGCGATCGCGCCTCAAGTCAAAAGCTTCAGTTACTTTTTTTGAGGTGGCGCGCGGCCTGCTGTCTCGCTGGCCGCGCGCCCCAAAATATAGTGGCGATCGCCCTCGCCGCCAGACTTTGATTTTTTTTGGGAAAAATACTTGATATTTTTGGGAGTCCGTGCTATAGTCAAAAGGTTTGAGACATTGTGAATTAGAGGTAAAACCCCGCAGAATGAAACAATTGGGAACCCATCTGGTCGCTGATGCTTGGCAGTCTCCTGGAGACCTGCTCAACGATCCTGAACGTATCCGCCGCGCCATACTCGATGCGATCGAAGCCGGAGGAGCTACTCTCATCGATTTGTGCGTACACCAGTTTAGTCCTCACGGAGTGACGGCTACTGCAACTTTGGCAGAGTCTCATATAGCAATCCATACTTGGCCTGAACACGGTTATTTTGCCGCAGACTTATTTTTCTGCGGGGCCGGCGATCCTCACAAGGCCATGAAGGTGCTACAGACAGCTCTGGAAGCTAAACAGGTCAAACTCACTGAGTTCACGCGCGGTTTCGAGCCCGGGGTGGGCATTCTAGGTTCTGCTTGTGAAGAGCAATATGCACCTCGTTTAGTAGAAACGAGTGCAGCCAGAGGATGATAGACAATTAGCGTAACTTTGAACATTTTATGCTAGGTTTTCGTTAAAATCCCACGGTTCGACCCGTGGGATTCTTGTTGAAATTTACTTTCCCTTCAACAAAGGGCGAACAACTAAATAACCTGCACCGAAGGCAGCAATGACAATTAGAAAAATGGCAACGGCCAACCACAATCCGCTCAAGTCTGAAGCTTTTTTGGGTTGAGAGCGAATTCGGTAAGGAGTTTCCGGCACCTCGGTAAATAATGTTTCTGTAGGTGTGTTCGGCATCGGGGGGACTGTTGGCTCGGGTAGAGGGAAAGGGAAAGCCACTGTCTGAGGCGGTTGAGGTACGGCAGAGCTAGCCCGCAAGGTTTGAGGTGCTGGGGGCTGCGGTTCCGGTTCAACGCTGAAATTAAACTTGACAGAGGGCATTTGAGGTATCCCAGTCTGGGTGACATTCTGAGCCGAGTTGACTACTTGCTGTAGTTGTTGGGATACTTGAACGACTGTTTCTACTTCTCGCCGCAGTTGTTGGTTTTGTTGGACTAATTGCTGGTTGTGGGTTTTGAGTGAGTCGAGCATCGCTTGGGCGGCTTGCAGCTCGGCAGTGACTTCTCGATAGAGGGAAATCGGTACTGATGGAGAGTAACTATTTGAGTTTTCAGGGTTCGTATTGTCAGATAAGGTAGTATTTTGCATAATTGTAGATGGCGAGGGTGAACTTTTTTAAGTTTAGCCTGAGAGTATTTGCAATTAGATCGATCGCAACATAATTCGTCAAAATATTTGTTAAAAATATTAATAGTGAGTTTAGTTAAATGTTAAAAGTTTTCAGTCGATCGCTATGAACAACCACCCAACCGAACAAGATGTGTCGCAAAAGTCAAGTACCGAGGAAATGAAATACGGCGAACGCGAGATTTTGGCAGGCGAGTTAATTACTTTCCCGAATCCGCGAGTCGGGCGGCGCTATACGATTAACATTACCTTGCCGGAGTTTACTTGCAAGTGTCCGTTTTCTGGCTATCCAGATTTTGCGGCGATTCACGTTACTTATGTACCCGACGAGCGAGTGGTAGAGTTAAAGGCCCTGAAGCTCTACGTTAACAGTTATCGCGATCGCTACATTTCTCACGAAGAATCGATCAATCAAATTTTAGACGATTTTGTCGCAGCTTGCGCGCCCCTGTACGTGACGATTAAGGGCGATTTTCTGCCGCGGGGGAACGTGCACACGGTGGTTGAGGTGCAGCACGAGAAGTAGAAGGCTCAGCCTTTAAATGTGCGTTCTGTGGCAGTAGGGGCGGTGCTGGTGAGTGTGCGAACGGTTGTTGTGATGGCGATCGACTCTACATGATATTAGAGAGCCAAGTGATAAGTATTTTGACCGCGATGGGGCAAAAATATTAATTCTTGCTTGATAATATCTGGTTGCAAACCTAAACTTTCCAATGGAATCAAGCCTAGTAAGGGGTCTTCACCTCCTGGCAATTCCATACAATTAAACTCTCCTTTCCGTTCCCCTACAGAAAGACTCAATCTCTTGAACAAACGTGCTTTTTGGATGCCTGCGGCTGTCTTGACCTCGACTTCTTCATCCAGTGTTAAACCTAATTGCTGGATAATTGGTGCCGGCAAACAGAGGCGAGTTGCACCTGTATCAACTATGACGTTTTCTAAGGTGACAGAACGCACATCACTATCGGTGATAAATCCTCTTTCTTGCAAAATTTCATCGACTAGGTTGATGACTGTGATTGTGGCGGTAACTAAGCCCATCTTTTCGGTAATTTTTTGTGACATAATTAGAACTGATTTTGAGGAGGGACTGCTTTAGCGGGCAGGCATTTCATCGGAGACAGATTCTAAGGAGATAAATTGTTTGACATCTAATATTTCGATCAATACCAGTTCTGGGCTGCTAGAATAGTGCAGAATCATTTGCCCTTCATCTTCGGCATAGGCGATCGGGCGTTGGCGAAGCCCTCGAAGAGGATCGGAAATTTCGATCAGCATCGCATCTACATCAGGGCTGTACCTAATCTTTTTCATATCTTGACCTCTTACCCGGATCAGCAGTAATTACTAAAATTTTATCATTATATTCTTGGTAAACCACTCTCAGGACAAGTCCATTCAATCTTTGTTGACAAATAAACTTTCCTTCACCACTTGCTTCTAACTTACTAGGAGTTCTAATAGTTTCCGAAATCAAATCTGTTGATATTGTCACCCCGCGACTTTCTAGAATTTCTATTTTTAGTAAGGCGTGTTGACTGAATTAAATCCTTTTTATCACCTTTATTTCCTGTTTAATTATCGTTTTTACCCGGGTGTAAGGTGCGCAATGCGCACCATACAATTAGTTTTGATTAGCTAAAGAAGTTTCAGAAATCGCAGTTTCATCATCTATTTTCAATTCTGCCAACTTGTCCAAAATCTCCACAACTTCTCTTTCAAAAATCACCTGAGCGCGATTAGTGCGCCCGCCGACATAGAGTTTGCCGTTTTTTTCCAAAGCCCAAATCTGCGAGTGAGACAGATAGCTCATCATCACGCTGAGCATTAGCAACCCAAAGCCAGTATAAACTAGCGGAATTCCCGGATCGGCTTTAATTTGCAATCCCGTGCTGCCAACAACTTCATCAATTGCCAGCTTTACTCCGTTAACTTCCACCGCTGTACCGGCACGAACAGTGGTTAACAATTTGCCATCAGTACCGTAGATTAACATTGTGCCTTGCAAGTCCTTTGCTAGCAAAGAAACTCCCGCACTCAAATCTGGTTTTGTCGGAATCCAAGCACCCCAAATTCTGCCTTTACCTTGGGTGTCTAACTGAGCCATTGGCAATTGTAAAACCGGGCTTTTGTTGAGGCGAACTCGCACGGCGGCTAAAGCCCAATCTGCTTGATAAAAGGTGACTCCGCGGTATCTCAGAGGCTCGTTAACGTGAATGGTTTTGCGATCGACCTCTTGACCTGTTTTGTCCAAAACTGACAGATCCGAGTAAAATTGGTCGATCGCACCACTCGGACTATAATCGATCCAGAAGCGATTCACCCGCATCGACCAATCCTTAGGTATTTGCGGCACGGCCCAAGGCCCCGCATCCGTGATATTCTGCACCCGAAACGTTTCACCGCTAGGAACCATTTCTTGAGCCATAAATCCCGTCATCGATCCCAACATCGATCCCGCTAAAATAATTAGCATACTCGCGTGAACAATAATCGGGCCAATTTTGCCAATTATGCCCTTGCGAGCATAAACTTTTTCACCTTCTCGGAAAATGCGGTAATTTTTTTGCTGCAAAAGTTCTTCTAACGAACTCAAAGAACTTGTTTCTAATTCTGCACTGAGAGCTAATTTTTCAAACTGCTTCGGTTCTTCATAAAATTTCCAGCGGCGGGCGGCTTTGAGGGCGGGAAACTGTCTGGTAAAAGTGCAAGCTGTCAAGCTGCTGCCGAACAAAATTAGGATTGACAAAAACCACCAAGTGCGGTAAACGTGGTCTAGTCCTGAAATTAGTACAACTTTCCAAGTTAAGAAACCGAACAAAGCCGGATGTTCTGGATAATTGGATTGGTAAAACTCTACTGATTGACCTTGTTCGATGACGGTGCCGGAAATGCTAAAAAATGCGATCGCCAGCAGCAAGATAATTGCCAGACGCAAATCTGCCAGCACGGGCAGAATTTCTCGCTTAAAAAACCTTTGAGGAGCATTAGTCCAGTTTGATTCTGATGTCATGAGTTATTAGTTACTGGTTATTGGTTACTGGTTACTGGTTACTGGTTATTGGTTACTGGTTATTGGTTACTGGTTACTGGTTATTGGTTACTGGTTATTGGTTACTGGTTATTGGTTACTGGCTATTTGTGAGTAACACATAATATCAAATCCTGGTTGAATTTCCCGATTTTTTCTTAGTTGGCGTCCGGCGGACTTTGTTTTTGTAGTAGCGGTTTCAACCGCCGAATCATGCCGAATCATGCCGAATCATGGCGATTTCAATTACGCAGGAAGTATGCGGGAAAGCAGAGAAAACACGCCGTATCCTACTAGCAAAAC
The DNA here is from genome assembly GCF_036700185.1 of Microcoleus sp. BM001215392. Taxonomy (NCBI): domain Bacteria; kingdom Bacillati; phylum Cyanobacteriota; class Cyanophyceae; order Oscillatoriales; family Microcoleaceae; genus Microcoleus; species Microcoleus sp. BM001215392. The sequence goes on from NZ_JAUBOJ010000033.1 coordinate 31,779, forward strand.
ACCGCTAACAGGTGTAATCCAACTCGACCACCGACGCAATTCTAACAGTTTTTTAATGCTCGCGGTAAAAGTGCCTGCGATAATCAGCGGAGCGACATAGCCAGCAGCGTAAAATAGCAACAACACACCGCCTAAAACTGTATCTCCCGTTTTGGAAACCCAAGCTAAGAGGGTGGCTAAAACCGGAGTGCTGCACGGAGAAGCTACCAAACCAAAAGTCAAGCCCAATAAGTACGATCGCACGCCTGCGGGCAAATCCTTCGGCACCCACCCCACAGCGTCGAAAGACGGCATTTGCAAGGGTAAAGCTTCGAGTAAATTCAGCCCCATTAAAATCGCGATGATGCTGACAACGATCGGCAAACCCAGACCAATTTTGCCGTAAACTTGTCCTGCAAATGATGCGACAATGCCTAAGCCCGCCAGAGTTGTAGCCAATCCCAAGGAAAACCAAGCCGACTGGGCAGCGGCTTGCAGGCGGCTTTTTGCTTCGTATCCGCCGATGTAGCCGATCGTAATTGGCAACATTGAAAGCATACAGGGCGTTAAGCTCGTGAGCAACCCTGCCAGAAAGATGACTGCGACGCTGAATAAACTCAGGTGTGTTAATTGAGTATTTACTAAATTATTAGCAAATTGTGCGAGTTCGTAAAGTTGGGTTTGCAGGATTTCCATCAGTCGATTTTAGATTTTAGATTTTAGATTTTAGATTAACTCTACAACAGATTAATCTCGCCGGTTGAACAATTGAATACTTGCACAATTGAAGAATTAGCTCTACAACAGATAAATCTCGCCTATTTTAGATTGAATAATTGACTCTACAACAGATAAATCTGGGAGATTCAACTAAATCTCTAATTTTTTTTCCATTTCTACAACTTAAATCGGGGCTTGTATCCAATGAAATTGAGTTTTGTATCTATTTAAAATTGTAACAGATTCACGTAGGTTCGGCTGGAGATTGGAAATTTTAGCGAGATTGACTGGTTGGAAGTTAAAAGGTGGTGAAGTCGAGCTATCGATCTTGCCCCAATCGCACCCGCTATAAACTGATATCCTCACACCATCCCCAACCAGGTTTGAGGATTTTTCTTGATTTAACCACAAAATAGATCTCTTGCAAAAGTCGAAATGTATATGTAGGGGCGTAGCATTTGGGCGA
>NZ_JAUBOJ010000034.1:0-6097 GCF_036700185.1 Microcoleus sp. BM001215392
ATATGAGATTATAACTAATAACTTATATCCGGTCATGCTTCTTCAGGCTTCAAAAACCAGATGCACCCGGTGCGTCGCTCGCTTGATTGTCGATTTCATTTAGGGATTTTAAATGGGGGCGACACACCCTACGGATAAATTTGAGTTAAAAAACCATTTATACTAAACCAGCTTGAAAAATCTGGTTTGCAGTCAGGTTCAAATCGGGAAAAGTTTGCGATACAATCGGATCGCTCTCCCGAAACTTGAGAATTTGATATTCACCATCGACCAAGTTACACACAGAAATTGTCGGTTGTTTCGGATTTCCAATAAAATTACGCCCGCCCAACGCAGCATAATCGACAATCCAATATTCAGCGATACCCATCTCCTCATAATCGGCGTATTTTAAATAGTAATCATCGCGCCAATTCGTTGACACAACTTCGATCGCCAAAGGTATCGATGCACCTAAACTGAGGATAGATTGTTTTTGCCACAATGGTTCATTCACCAGGTTTGCACGGTTGAGCACCAACACATCAGGGAAATAACCAGAATCTTTTTCAGGAGGTCTAACTATCACTTGGTTTGGGATACTGTATGGCAATCCCAGACGTTTGATTTCATAAGGAATTTCGATGCCAAGAAAGCCTTTAACTTCCTCGTGTTCGCCTACTGGTTGTGCCATCTCAACAATATCTCCATTATGCAGTTCGTACCGTACTGCTGAATTTTCAGGCAGCCACTCCACAAATTCCTCGAAGTTTACGAGCTTCGGTAAAGCTAGAGTCATAGGTTTTTAGAATTACTGATAATATTAAGTATACCAAATCTGGCTTTGATATCTAGCAATCATAAATCTGCGATCGCCAATCTCTTCTCATTGCCCGTGCTACACTCAACAGATATCTTGAAAAACTCTTGTGGGGTAGGCATCCTGCCTGCCTTTGGCAGAAACTTAACAACTAGCTCTCAATTCAGCTTATGATTGTTATCGCTCCCGTCCTCAAACCAGTTAGTCAAATAACGCTTACTCCCGGTAGTGTCGTAACTATTCCCAATATAACTTGGCTCGAATTCGAGTCTATTTTGGAAGAATTGGGAGAAAAGCGCGCGGCACGAGTTGCTTACAGCAAAGAAACTTTAGAAATTATGGTTCCTTTACCCGAACACGAAAGACCCACAGATTTAATCTCTGATATTGTTAAAATTTTATTAAAGTCGGCGGGTAGAAGATACGAACCATTTGGTTCTACTACTTTCAAGCGGGAAGGTGCAGCGGGAATTGAACCTGATGCTTGCTTTTATATTCTAAATTATCAGCGGATGATTAGCCGCCGCCGACTTTTGCCGGACGATCCGCCGCCGGATTTAGCAATTGAAACGGATGTAGCTTCTAAAACTACGATCGATGCCTATCTAGCTATTGGAGTTCCAGAAGTGTGGGTTTATGACAGGGGCAGACTTCGCATCTATTTACTGCAAGATGGAGAGTATGTAGAATCGGATATTAGTCCGAATTTTCCGGGAATTGCGATCGCCCAACTGATTCCTTCTACAGTGGAACGTGCTTTGCAGGTAGGAAGTTGTCAAGCGCTAGAAGAATTTGAAAGTGCGATCGGCTGAACTTCTAGTATTTGTATGGTGCGTCGCGATCGACAATCTCTGGCGTTTAATCTACAATCTGAGGGCGACGCACCTGATACAAGGGTTGAACAAACAAGCCAAAAAATTGTTGGATTGCAAGACTTTGTATAAATAATATAAGGCGCCGCCCTTAACTTATCGAGTGTTTTGGGGATTTTTCCTAGCGACGCACCCTAGGAAAAACCTACACACTTAAAGCCAATTTGTCAACCCCCAAAAATCGATATATTGTATCTCTTTGCTGATAATCCCTGCCCAAAGAACTAATCGCATTCTGCAAATCTTCGACAGACTGACAACTGCCGCCAACCGCACCGGCCATAGTGGTAATGTGTTCTTCCATCAAGGTGCCGCCGATGTCGTTGCAGCCGCATTTCAGAGCCTCCGTAGCTCCTGCTAAACCTAATTTTACCCAGCTCGGCTGGTGATTGCTAATCCAATTTCCTAAGAAGATTCTCGATACAGCGGTGAGCAACAGTGTATCTGCTAAAATTGGTTGGTCGCGGCCGACTCGACTGCGCAAAGGTGCTGGTGCATCTTGACCGACAAAGGGTAGTAAAATGAATTCTGTGATCCGAGCAGGATAGTTGTTGTTAATTGCTGTTTGTTGGAGCGATCGCACTTTTTCTAGATGCAAAACCTGCTGTTGAGGCGTCTCAATATGGCCGCAAAGCATTGTACTTGTTGTCGGCAAACCTAATCGGTGAGCAGTTTCGACAATTTCTAACCAAGTTGCAGAATTGATTTTCTCCGGGCAAATCACCCGTCGCACTGCATCGTCAAGAACTTCCGCTGCTGTACCGGGCATCGAACCAACTCCCGCATCCCGCAAAGCTGAAATTACATAGCTGAAACTCAGATTATCTTGTCGGGCAATAAATTCTATTTCTTGCGGGGAAAAAGCGTGCAAGTGCAACTGCGGAAACTCATGCTTAATAGTTTTTACTACTTGCAGGTAATAAGGCAAAGATTTGCCGTTGAGCTTAGCTTGAAGATTTAAGCCGCCCTGCATACAAATTTCCGTTGCACCCCGCTGCACCGCATCTGTGGCTTTTTCCTGAATTTGGGCTGCATCTAACCAAAAAGCGCCCTCGTCTCCCTCGTCGCGGCGGAATGCACAAAAACTACAATGCTGTTCGCAAATATTCGTGAAATTGATATTGCGGTTGATCACATAGGTGACAGTATCTCCTGATTGTCGGCGGCGGAGCAAGTCAGCGGTTGTTTGAATAGAGGCTTTCGCATCTGGATCTCTTTGCTGCAAAAGTACCAAAGCCTCTACGGTAGAGATATTATAACCTTGTAAAGCTCGATCGAGAATTGCATCCACAGTTTTTTTTAGCTCAGCTACAGAATTGCTGCCTCGAATGAAGGCGTTTTTATATTTTAACGAATCAATTATAGAGGAACCATATTCTACTATCTTGAGTCCAACCAAACCATCTTCTAGTTTGTGCAAATTGAACTTATGGATATCTACCAAGCAAATAACCTCTTGCCAGTACCCTCTGGGCCTTTGCAAATTCCGGCTGTAGCGACGCTCGGTTCAACTTTTTCTGAAGCAGACGCAACACCAATTTACTTTTCTCTGGTGATTCCCACCTACAACGAGTGCAAGAATGTCAAGAGTATTGTCGAACAATTAAGCCAATTGCTCGATGGCAGCATTCCCGGCAACTATGAATTAATTGTAGTCGATGACAACAGTCCCGATCGCACCTGGGAAGTTGCCCTGTCCCTCAGGGCCGACTATCCGCAATTGCGCGTGATGCGGCGCGAGCACGAGCGGGGACTTTCCACAGCCGTGATTCGCGGGTGGCAGGCTGCTCGGGGCGAGGTTTTGGGTGTCATCGATGCCGACTTGCAGCATCCGCCGGAGACGCTATTGCAGCTTTTAGCAGAAATTCAGCGGGGAGCCGATTTGGCCGCTGCGAGCCGCCACGTTGCTGAGGGTGGCGTGAGCGACTGGAGCGTTGTCAGGAGATTTTTGTCCCGGGGAGCTCAAACTGTTGGATTGATTGTACTGCCGGGAGTCGTCGGTAGAGTTTCCGATCCGATGAGCGGCTATTTTATGCTGCGCCGCAGTTGCATTGCCGACAAAACGCTCAATCCTGCCGGTTACAAAATCTTGATTGAAGTCATCGGTAGGGGCAATATCCGCTGGATTGGAGAAGTTGGTTATGTATTTCAGGAGCGGCAAGAAGGCGAGAGCAAAGTTACTGGGAAACAGTATATTGAGTATTTGCGACATTTGTTGATATTGCGGTTTGCTCGCTGGCCGATGGGTAAGTTTCTGCGCTTTGGTATCGTGGGTTTCAGCGGCGTGTTTGTGAATATGGCGGTTTTGTACGTGCTGCGCGAAATATTTAATTTGGAGCTGACTCGCAGTCTAATTATTGCTGCTGAATTGGCAATTGTTAGTAATTTTTTGTGGAATGATTTATGGACTTTTGGGGACATTTCTAAGCGGCAGCCAGGAAATCGCCAGCGTTTCAAACGGCTGTTGAAATTTAATACAATTTGCTTGATGGGTTTGATTTTGAATGTGCTGCTAGTTAATGTGATGTTTAATGTTTTTGGGCTGAATGAATATTTGGCTAATTTAATTGCGATCGTGGCTGTGACTCTGTGGAATTTCTGGATCAACATGAAGTTGAGCTGGCGGGTGACGGAAGTTGACAGTTGATAGTTGATAGTTGATGGTTGATGGTTGATGGTTGATGGTTGACAGTTGATAGATGAAACGCGAAATTTTTAGACTGTTGACAATTGATCGCAGACAGGAAGGCTTTTAAACAGTTGATAGCTGACTGTTGAGAACTCTCAACTATCAACCCTCAATTATCAACTATAATAGCTGTTCTTCCCTATGCCTTGGAATGAATCAATTAATTAATGATTAAATACAGACAACTGTTGCTAATATTGCTGTGGATGGCGATCGCCCTAATGCTACGTTTTGCCAATTTGGACTCGAAACCGCTGTGGACGGACGAGTTTTCGACTCTGGTGTTTAGTTTGGGGAACAGTTTTCGCGGGGTGCCGATCGATCGGGCGATCGCACTTTCCACTCTACTACAACCGCTGCAATTCCGCGCGGATGCTGGTATTGCAGATGTCCTAAACCATTTGCTGCTAGAAAGCAACCATCCGCCAGTGTATTTTATGGTAGCCCACTGGTGGATGCGGCTGTTTGCACCGACTGAGGATAGTTTAGTGTGGATTGGGCGATCGCTCCCGGCATTATTAGGAGTGATTTCAGTTCCCGCCATCTACTTTTTAGGCAAATTTGCGTTCAATTCTCGTTTAGTTGGTCAATGTGCGGCTGCGATGATGGCAGTTTCTCCCTACGGCATTTATCTCGCTCAAGAAGCCCGCCATTATACCTTAGCAATTTTATTAGTTATTGCGTCTCTTTTTTGCTTGACAGTAGCTGCAAAAAAGCTGCAACAGCGCGCTCCACTGCCTATCTGGACGGTGCTATTTTGGATAATTGTTAATTGTTTGGGAATTGCGGTTCACTACTTTTTTGCCTTGACTTTGTGTGCGGAAGCCATAGCATTAATTGCTGTAATCTGGCAGCATTTTCATGGAAAATTGGCGCTTTCCGACAGTCAGCAGCCGAATATTTGGCAATTTCAAATCCTCTGGCGGCTTTTCGCAGTAGCGCTGGGGACTGTAGCGGGCGGTTTAGTATGGCTACCGATATTTTTGTCGAATAAATACGGTAGCGAACTCACGAATTGGATTGTCAGTGGCGATCGCACATTTGTAGATTGGATCGCGCCGATTTTCCAAGCTTTGGCGGGATGGATCGTTGTGATATCGCTGCTTCCGGTGGAATCATCAAATCTGGCTGTGGTGGTTGGATCTGCGATCGGCATGGCAATATTTTTGATCTGGGTGCTTCCTCTGCTACAAAACGCTCTCAAAACTTCCTTAAAAACCACCGAGACTGGTTTAGGTACTGTTATTTTCGGCGGATTTGTGCTAGGGTCAATTTTCCTATTTTTCAGCTTTGCATACATTCTAGGAATTGACCTAACTCGCGGCCCTCGATACAATTTTGTCTACTTTCCGGGAGTGATATTAATATTAGGAACAACCTTAGCATTTATTTGTGACACACCTACAATAAAAACTCGATGGTTTAATTTACCTGCTGTAGAAATGGCGGGCAAAAAAGCAGTGCTGCTAATTTTAGTAATGGGTTTTGTCAGCGGTGTAACAGTAAATTCTAATCTCGGCTATCGCAAATATTACAAACCAGACTTGTTAATTCCGATGATCCGCCAAGTGTCGCAAGTTCCCGTGTTAATTGCTACCACTCAAAAGACTCATGTAGAAATAGGAGAGTTGATGGGGATAGGATGGGAATGGGAAAAGGGTTCGGTAACGGATTTTGTAGCGGATGTAACTGATGTTAGGAAGAAGGGTTCGGCAACGGATTTTGTAACGGATGTAA
>NZ_JAUBOJ010000034.1:6197-15908 GCF_036700185.1 Microcoleus sp. BM001215392
CGGATGTAACGGATGTTAGGAAGAAGGGTTCGGCAACGGATTTTGTAACGGATGTAACGGATGTAACGGATGTTAGGAAGAAGGGTTCGGCAACGGATTTTGTAACGGATGTTAGGAAGAGGAAGAAGGAAGAATTTAAAGCTTTTGAATCTCCACAGTTTCTTTTAGTTAAGCAGAGAAGGGATGCGCCGGAAATTGTGGCGGGGATACTTGACAAGACACTCAGTCAATTGGAACGCCCGTTAGATTTGTGGTTGGTAAATTTTCGCGCACCTGTCAATTTAGCAGCACAAAAGTGTCAGCTTGAATCTCGCGATTTGCCTGCGGTGGATGGGTATGAATATCAAGTTTATCACTGTTATTGAGTAGACTATTGCGCGCAAATACGGTACTAATGGGAGAGCAATTGATAATTTTATGACTCAAGAAGTAGATGATATCAACTTAGCATTACAACCGCAGGGAAAGCAGGGGTTTAAACCCCTGCCTCAAAGAAGACAGTCCTCTCAAAGAGGACTGATACCAAATCCGACTTAAATACCTCCTTTATTTCTTAGTCTGCGGAGGCAGACTTCGTTTGTGTAGTAGCGGTTTCAACCGCCGAATAATCAAGGCATAGCCAACTAAGAGTCAGCGGCAAAATATTTAATTAAGACGCTCATCACTTCACCGGGATTTTGAGTTGGGACAAGCGGACTCCAGTCAGAAACGCAGGCAAAATTATCGCGGTGAAAAGAATGAATGACGCGGGAAACAACAGGGCGAGAACTGATAATGAACAGTTTCAACAGTTCTCGGTTAACTGAAGTTGGCAAGTTTGGCTCAGCAGGGGAGTCAATGAGTTCGGTAGTGGGATTTTCGGCGCCAATCTCGAAAGCAAGTATTAACTCGGTATTGGGTAGCAGTTGTCGGATGACTTTCAGGGAAGATTCTGCTTCGCTGCGGCTCCGAAATTGTCCGATGGGTAAGCGCTGAAAGTTGGGCAGCAGTCGGTAAATATTCCAGGAATTCGTAGTTTCTGGGGTGTTCATGGCTGTATTCTAAATTGGGTATGTTTGCCCATAGGAAAGTGACAGACTTGCACCTTTTATTTTTAGTGCAGTCTGTTTTGGCTATGGCTGTGCTTACTCCAAGCAATCTAACCGCTCAAATTAGGCGCTTAAATTAAGCTGTTATAATGATATGGTAAAAAAAAGGCAACGTCAACGGCAACCAGAAAATGAGTCGCCTTTTCGGAGACTGCGAGAGGACGCTAACTTGAGCCAAGAAGAGTTAGCTGTGCGGATGGGGGTATCGGCTTCGTCGGTGCGGCGATGGGAAAAGGGAGACGAACCTACGATGACTATTCGGCAAATCAGGGATTTTTGCCGTTTGGTACGGGTATCTTTTGATAACTTGCCGGATTATCTCAGTCGGCGAGTAGACGAGGAAAGGTTATCGGTGGATAGATTAGTCGATCGTACTTTCGATGAAAATAATTAAAATAAGTGCAAGTAACAAATCGGTCACTATGCTCAACTTTCTGATTGAATTAAATCGCCGGCTGGAGGATGTCGTTTTATAGCTTTGTCAGCGGCCCGAATATTAAGCACTCTCTCTCGATTTAAGAATAATGCTGTAACTGTAGCTCGTCCAATAGGAATCAAACCAACTATTGACAATCCATCCGCAGACCAAATAAAATGTTCGTTCCAACTATCTTGTCTGGGATCAAACAATGGTAATTCTACGTCTGACAGAGCATCTATCCCTGTAGTTTTATCAGATTTCTTGCGGTTGCAGTGAAAGCAAGCTAGTGCCAAATTGTCAATATCATTAGTCCCATTTTTAGTCAACGGAATGATGTGTTCGATAGTAAACTCTACGTACTGCCATTGTTCGGAGGCATGACAATATTCGCACAGACAGTTTGCTCTCTGACGAACTTGATTTTGGATATTTTCAGGAATTTGACGGCGAGCGGACATTTCTATACAGTAGGTTGAATCTGGCCCAAGAAAAGATTGCGGACAGTCCGATTGACAAAACTGAGGTAATCGTCGATTTCTTCGTAAAGATTGAGTTCTTGTTCTTCGTCAGGATTGAGGGGTAAAGTTTGTTGTTTGTCTAACAGTTCTTCTATGCGATTTTTGACGGTTGTGGAGGCTCTAAACATAGGTATGCCTTCCACTAATTCAATGCGGACAGCTCCTTCTATTGGTAGAGTATCGCGTAGGTTTTCCAATTGTGGCAGGATTAGCATAGTTGTGGATTTGATGGGTTTCCCTCTTGATTATATCAATAATTCTCAAGGGTAAATCAAGCGATCGCACTTTCGATTAAAATCAGTACGTTGCCGAAGCTGATTTAAGATGATGAAAGTGCAATTTTTGTCAGTTAAACGTGCGACTAAACGTGCGACACAAGCAGTTAATCTAGAAACTCGTCAAAGGGCGATCGCAATTCTGGAGAAATTACCAGAAGCTATGCTGGATGAAGCAGTTAAGTTTCTGGAATCTTTGTCTGTTAAGGCTAATTTGGTTGAGTAGCGATGTTTTTTTTGCAGTACGGGCGATCGCATTTTGGATGTTTTTTTCACTCTTTCCTCACGCTATCAGGAATCCCCACCGCCGAAATACCCGATATTGCCTTTAAGTTTTGACACCGAATCAACTCGTTAAAATCCAAACTGCGCTGTTCTATTTGCGCCACAGATTCGATCGCCCCCAGTAGATGTCCGGCCGCCTCAGATTCACTGTAACCGCGCCTTAGAGCCACCCGAATCGCCGTTTCGTCGGCATCTAGCTCTACTTGCGAACTGCGGTTGTCGCGCCAAATTCGAGTCATCGCCAGTCCCGTCAACCCACCGGCGATCGCAATTCCGATCGCATCTCCCTGCAACAACTCTACAACAGTGCCGAGAATTCCCGCCACCGCCGCACCTTGATAAATATCCGGCTTAAACCACTTGAAATTGCCCAGAAAGCTTACAGTACGCAATATCAGTAAATCCCGCTGCGGCTTAGATAGCAGCCGCCAGAGGTCAAAATTAATATAAATCGGGCGAGATTGATGCCAAGGTAAAGGAAAATCGCAATCAATTACCGTCGATTGTTGAGGCTTATTAATAATTTTACACGTCATGCGGCCGGAGGCGGGCATCACATCTAACAGACGGCGAATTTCGGGTTCGGGATTCATAGTTAAAGGAAGTTCGGCAACGGATTCTGTAACGGATGTAACGGATGTAACGAATTTCAGTCCGAAGGAAGAAGGAAGAGGGAATTGGTGTGATAAATTTTGCTTATTACTTGAGTCTATATCCCCCTAAATCCCCCGCATCGTTGCACCCACTTTGAGAAGAATCTTGTTCCCCCTTTAATAAGGGGGGTTAGGGGGGATCGGGCCTTAATCGCCAGACAGTAGACTGGAAATGCGGTTGACGTTAAGTCTCCTTAACGCGTAGCTTGCTTAAGGGCTTTTCTTCGATTCAGATTTAGGAGATTCTTGAGTTTTCGGAGCAACTTTTTCACCCTTCGGCGAAGGCTTCGGATTGGCAATTGCTGGAGCAACTGACGGCTTCGGACTTGTGGCGGGGGATGCCCCGGACTTCGGCGAAGCAGGAGCGCTAATCGGGGCAGCAGGCGGTGTCTTAGTGCCTAAAATGCTGGAGTCTCCGGTGTCAAATAATCCGGCGATGCAGGCAATCATCATTGTAGCTAAGGTGCCGACAAATAAGGCTTTCCAACCGAGTTCGGAAATGTCTTTGCGGCGAGAAGGAATTAGGGCGATGGTACCGCCGACAAATATGCCGACGGAGGCGACGTGGGCGAAACCGGAAAGGGCGTAACTGACAATTAATACTGTGCGAGAACCGATCAGCCCTTTTGCGGCCGCCTCTGCTAAACTTTGATAAGGTGGAATCGCCGTTTCTAACAGCCGCCGTCCGATGATGACTGAGGCTGTCCAAGAATCTTCAAAGGGAACTCCGGTTAACAAGGTTAGCGGATAAAATAAAACTCCTTGAATGTTTTGCAGGGTGATAAAACTAAAGATTGTACCAATTGGAGCCGGCAACACGGCCAGCCAGGCAAAGAATTGATTGATCAAGGAAACTAAACCCAAGATTAAAATCAAAACAGCGGCGATGGCGACTGCCATTTTCACACCGTCTAATGCGCCAATAATTGCTGCATCTAAAGGGCTGACTCGTTCGATTGGTTCTCCACCAACAGTCTCTTGTTTGCGGATTTCGCCGTCATTATTTCCAATTTCGTCGTCGATGAACTCGTGGCCTTGAGGTTTCCGTTTTTCCTTGGGAATGCCGCCCATTGTCACTGGTACACCTGTTTCGGGAACCAAGATTTTGGAGAGGACAAAGCAAGCGGGAATGGCGATAATTGAGGCTGAAACTAAATGTCCTAAAATATTGGGAAAAACAGGCTTGAGAAAACTGACGTAAATTGCTAATGTTGATGAAGCGGCAGTTCCAAAACAGCAGGAGAGGATTGCACAAAGTTCGGAACGAGTCATTTGTGGCAAATAAGGCTTGACGACAATTGCTGCTTCGATTCCTACGAAAATATTGGCGGCGCCGCTGAGTGCTTCCGCGCCACTCAACCGCATGGTCATGTAAAATATTTTGGCAAAAAGTTCGGTGATAATTTGAATGACGCCGATGTTATAAAGCAAGGCCATGAGGCCGGAAAAAAAGACGACTGTTGGTAAAGCCCGAAAGGCGAAGATATATCCTAAATTGATTGGCGGGTCTTGACCGGGTATTGGTACAATGTTTTTGCCGAATACAAATCTGGCACCGGCGTCAGCAGCCGTGAATACTCCATCGAGCAAGCTGGTAAACCACTCTAGGGCGATGCGAGTTGGAGGAAACAGGAATACTAAAAATCCTAAGACTAATTGTAAGCCAATGCCCCAGATGATGACGCGCCAAGGTATATAGCGAACTTGGCGGTTTTCTGAGAAAATCCAGGCGATCGCGCATAGGCCAAAAATGCCCAGAAATGAGATAAAGTTGTAGATAGACATGAGCCTAGTCCTTAAAATAGCTGAGAATGCCGATCGACGGCTGACACCACATCAGTTATACTATTCATCGGACGGCAAATGCCAAAAAAATAACTCGCAGATCAATTACGCACTCAACAGCGTATTTATGCCATTGCCAAATCTGCGGATGTTGAGGAATCCTTGATTTGCCTACTTAACAGCAGTTTAGATAGAAACACGCAACACATGGAAGCTTTTGCTCCACACCCTCCCGAATGGACTGCGGCGGCGGTTCACGCTACTGAGTTTTGCTGTCCCAAGTGCGCTGCTAGCTGCACGGATGCCAATGAGGTCTGGATTAATCGTCGATCGCCAGTATACACTGAGTCCAACCGCCGCAAGTGGCAAGAATTTTATCGCTGCTCGTGTAGCGCCGTGTGGTGGGCTTGGAGTAGCGACAGGCCTCCTTCGGAACTCGTGCGTCCCGATGAGAGCTCCGAGGGGGGTTCGGATGATGATTTTTAGAAGATTTGGCGATTTTATTGGAAATTAGGGTGTGGTGCGCAGCGTTTGCGCACCCTACAGTTACATGAACGAACGCGAGTTCTCAATTAAGCACGTCAAGTATTCCCTTGACTACCCCTTCCATGACTCTTTCAATTAAGCTTAATTCATTTTCGCCGATCGACTCATTTAACAGCATTGACTGAATTCCTTGTCTGTCATCGCGAGTCAGTTGGCGTGACGCAAATATGCGCTCAACTACTTGTTCGTTTAGAAATGGGAAAGCTTGAGTTTGCATGGTCGATCTCTAAAAGCATCAATATCTTGTTGTTAAGTTGGTTAGAGGAGTTAGTTATTTCGTGGGTTGACTGCTGTTCCATCTAATCGGTGCACCAATTTTACTACGAAAGCGGGAATTGTGTCAAGACACCGGCTACAGATAAGTATCAAATCTGCACGGTCTTTCCGACATTCTAGCAACCGGTGCGATCGCGAGTGCGACGGCTGACTCAGCCCCTTAGTATCCCTGAGGCCATCGCCTGTCAGAGCTCGATCGACCTTTTTAAATTTATGGGCATTTTTGCGGAACATTACAGCTCAAACAAAATCAAAAGTACCATAGATTATAATTGGTAATCGGGAATTGGTAATGGGCATGGAAATCGGCTGTTCTAATTTTATTTTCAAAAGTGTTGGCTGTGAGTTCTCTAAGCGATATAAGCGATGTATAGGTAAGCAAGCCGGAAGTTCGCAGTTAAACAAAAACGATGTTCACAAAATCGGGATGCTGCATTAATGACTAATAACTAATGACTGCCAATTAACGACTACTGCTTTCCTGCCTTCGGAGTAAACCCTTCTCCCTTGCTTTTCGGGCAAGCTGTCAACTGTCAACTGTCAACTGTCAACTGTCAACTGATTAATGACCTATTTTCGCTCTGTTTTAATTTTGACATTAGGTTTTTTGCTGCTACCGCTAGCAGTGCGATCGCAACCTGTCGTCCCAGCGAACGACGGCACTAATACTGTTGTCAATTCCGAGCAAAATCGCTTAAACATTAGCGGCGGACAACTGTCGGGAAACGGCGCCAATCTGTTTCACAGCTTCAGTCAATTTAATCTGAGCGAAGGTCAGATTGCCAATTTTCTAACTAATCCCAATATTCAAAATATCTTAGGGCGGATTTCTGGCGGCGACGTTTCCGTCATTAACGGTCTGATTTCTGTAAGCGGTGGCAACTCCAATTTATTCTTAATGAATCCGGCGGGAATCATCTTCGGTCAAAATGCGAGATTGAACGTGCCTGGTTCTTTTTTCGCAACAAGTGCTACAAATATTGGTTTTGATAACCGCTGGTTCAATGCCACGGGAATTAATGATTATAAAGCATTGCTGGGAAATCCCAATCAATTTAATTTTAATAGTTCACAACTAGGTGCAATTGTCAATGCAGGAAATTTAGCAGTTGGCAGCGGTCAAAATTTAACTTTGCTGGGTAAAACTGTGATTAATACCGGGCAATTATCAGCGCCGGGCGGTCAAATTACGGTGGCGGCAGTTCCTCTGGGCAATGCAATCCGCATCAGTCAAACTGGTAACTTATTGAGTTTAGAAATTAGTCCTTCTTTGCAGTCAGAAAAATCTGCGATCGCTCCGGCGGTTTTGCCTCAGTTGCTGACGGGCCCCGGGGTAGCCTCAGCCACAAATTTAACAACGAACCAACAAGGTGAATTGGTACTAACCGGCGGTCAAACAGTGCCCGTAACTGCCGGGGGCGCGATCGTCTCCGGTTCCCTAAATGTCTTTGCCCAAAATGGCGCCACAGCAGGCACAGTCAATATTTTAGGCGAAAAAGTCGGACTGTTCGGCGCCCAGATTAATGCTTCCGGGACAGACGGCGGGGGAATTGTCCGCGTCGGAGGCGGTTTCCAGGGGATGGAACCACTACCAAACGCTCAAGTAACTTATGTTAGTCCTGATTCTACGATCGCAGCAGACGCGATCGACCGCGGCAACGGCGGCACAGCAGCAATTTGGTCGGACAATACCACTCGCTTCTTCGGCAATATTACTGCTCGCGGCGGCACAGCAGGCGGTAACGGCGGCAGAGTCGAAGTTTCCGGCAAAAATGCTTTAACTTTCCAAGGACAGGTCGATACCCGCGCGCCTAACGGGGCGATCGGCACTTTCTGGCTCGATCCGGCAAATATTACCATAGTCAGCGGTAGCGGTGGCACCAGCGCGCGATCGACCGCCGCGGCCCTGGAACCGGCAGCAGAACCCACTCAAACATCTCTGTCGGAGGTGCAGTTGGAACAGATGGCGGCCGGCAGCAACGTGATTCTAGATACTCCGGGCGACATCACCCTCCAAGACTTGCCCGATAACAAACTTGGGCTGCAAGCGACAACCGGAGACAGCGTAACATTTACCGCAGGCGGAGTGTTTGTTGTCAGTGACAGCAACGATCTCATCGAGACTCTAGGAGGCAACGTCAACATTTTTGCCAGCAGCATTTCTCTGGGCGGACTCAATGCCAATGGGGGCAATATCGCTCTTACCGCTAACGGCATCGATTTCAGGGGCGGCCCGAACTCCGTCAGCAGTGCGGGGGCAACAATTCGCTTGCAACCCAACGACGGCAGACAAATTCGGATCGGCGGGACTGGCGATATTTTGGGCATTTTGGACTTGACAGCAGAGGATCTCGGCGCCTTGGCGGGGGGGTTTGGCTCGATCGCGATCGGGCGCGCCAACACCAGCTCGATCGCGATCGTCGGGCCGATTACCTTCAACAGCCCGCTGACACTTCAAGGCAGTGCGATCGCGATCGACAATCCCCTGAGAACCAGCGGCAACGCTTCCCTCACCCTCGACGCGGCCCAAATCGATCTCGGCGCCAACGTGGCGACATCCGGCGGCGATCTCAGTTTGACCGGCAACCTTTTCCTGAATGCCGATGCAGCTTTGAGCACTCAAGCTAGGGGAAACATTCTGCTTTCGGGCAGCCTAGACGGAACTCGCGCCCTGAGACTTGACGGTCAGCGAGTGCTGTTGGGCGGTACAGTCGGTCAAGCTGCACCGCTGGCGAGTTTGACTGTCAACGCTCGCAGTACCGAGGTTTGGGCCAATATTGCCACATCTGGCAATATCGCTTTCAACAGTACCGTCACTGTCGATCGCAGCAGCACTATTTGGGCAACTACCGGCAGCATCACTTTTGCCAGCACCCTCGACAGCACCATAGGCCGCGCCAATAATTTGACCTTGGGCGCTGGGAACAACATTAATTTTCGCGGCAGAGTCGGTCAAACTCAGAGGTTGGGCCTGCTCTCGGCTGATGCTGCTAACGTGACGGCTGCTTCCACAATTTCCGCCCTCAGTTTGAGCGTGAACGCGCGAAATGCTGCTACCTTCGGGGGGGGAAGCACCCTGAGTTTGGGAGCCGATATCAAGGCAGAAAATGTCCTGTTAGAGGGTAATTTAAGCACGGACGGCGGCAGCGTCAACTTGCAAGCAACCCGCGAGGTTCGGACTGGGAATATTACCTCCAACGGCGGGAGGATTCGGGTTGAGGGAAATACTGTGGCTGCTGGCGCGATCGACTCTTCGTCAGCAACTCGAAGCGGCGGCGCGATCGCCCTTAACAGCAAGGCGGGCCCTTTAACTGCCGGATCTTTGAACGCTTCCGGGGCGATCGGCGGCAATATAGCCCTGACTTCGCAAGCCGGGATTTCGGCGCTCGATCTCAACTCTAGCGCCACTCAGGGCAACGGCGGCGCCATCTCCTCGATCGCTACGGGTAACATTCAGTTGGGCTTTGTCAACGCTAGAGGCGGCACGGGCGGGATTGGCGGCAGCGTCGATGTCACAACCCTCGGCTTATTTCGATCGAACAATGTTTTCAACGATGAGATATCCGGCAATCTTGCCAGTATTTCTACAGCAGGAGGTGCCGGAAGCGGGGCGATCGCCATTCGCCACGGCGGCGGTACAGATCGACCCTTTGTAGTTGGAGGGGCGATCGACAACGGCACCCGAGGAAGCATTAATGCTGGCGCCGGAAACGCCATTTTACCGAGTTTAGCTTTTGGGGAAACTTACACCCAAGGAAATTTCCCAAATCAAATTTCTCTAATTACACCTGGCGCAGCAATTCCCCAACCAATTCCCCAACCAATTCCCCAACCAATTCCCCAACCAATTCCCCAACCAATTCC
>NZ_JAUBOJ010000034.1:16008-32760 GCF_036700185.1 Microcoleus sp. BM001215392
CCAACCCGTAAATCCCGAGGGCGGGCCATCACTTCCAGCATCTTTGCAAGTAGAATTGCGCCAGCCCAATTCAGCAGACAAAAATTTCCAGACCAGCCCTGCTATTAGAGTTCTTTCTCGCAGATTAGATGCCTCAGCTCCGGGAATTTTAGCCTTTGAACAAACCTTTACGAGGGAATACGAAAAATATCTCGATCTGCCCGCAAGAACGCCGATTACAAATATGTCGGTAATTTACGAAACTCTGCGAAAAAACGAAGAAATCACCGGAGTAAAATCGGCAATTATTTATATGAATTGGGTGAGCGGATCGGATTCGGCCGCCAAACAAAATAACTCGGTGCTGGTGGCAAGTCGGGATTTATCTAATCTATTGCCTGTTAATAAAAACCTCGAATTACCATCGGATAGATTGTTAGGAGATAAGTTAGAAAACACGTTTTCGCCAACAGATTCAAAACTTTCGGATGCAGCTAGCGGGGAGCATTTAGAATTAGTTTTAGTCACAGCTAACGCTCAACCAATGCGCGTCTTAATTCCGGCGACAACACGCTGGCAGGTGCTGCAATTGGCGGAAGCATTTCAAAGCGAAATCACTAATCCCAGAAGAAGAAGCAGCAGTAGTTATTTAGATACAGCCCAAAAACTTTATCGGTGGTTGATAGCGCCGCTGACGGCAGAATTGACAGCTTTAAAAATTGACCATTTAATTGTAATTCCCGCAGCAGGTTTGCGCAGCGTGCCATTTGCTGCCATTCATGACGGCAAACAATTTTTAATTGAAAAATATAGCATTAGCGTGATGCCGAGTCTGAGTTTGACTGATATCCGCTACGACAATACTGCTGACGATGAAGTTTTGGCGATGGGGGCGTCGGTATTTGAAGATAAAGCGCCACTACCAGCAGTACCGGTAGAGTTAGAGTCGATCGCGCCACCAGAGCGCGGAAAATCATTTTTGAATCAAGATTTTACTCTCGCAAATTTGCAAACTCAGCGGGCAAATCGTCCTTTTGGTATCATTCACTTAGCCACTCACAGCGAATTCCAGCCAGGAGAGCCCAAAAATTCTTACATTCAGTTGTGGGATACTAGATTGCGCATCGATCAAATGCGACAGTTGCGGTGGAATCAACCGCCGGTAAATCTGTTAGTTTTAAGCGCTTGCAGTACCGCTTTGGGCGATGAAGAGGCGGAGTTGGGGTTTGCGGGTTTGGCGGTAGCTAGCGGTGCGCGATCGGCTTTGGCGAGTTTGTGGGAAGTCAGCGATGAGGGAACTTTGGGGCTGATGACGGAGTTTTACCGCCAGTTGCGGGCTCCTCGGGGCGAGGGGAATATCACGATTAAAGCCGAGGCTTTGCGGCGGGCGCAATTGCAGATGTTGGGAGGGCGGGTGCGGATTCAAGACGGGCTGTTGCGAGTTGAAGGAGTTTCTACCACTCTGATTTTACCGCCAGAAATTGCCGCCCGGGGCGATCGCCTGCTGGCGCATCCTTATTATTGGGCGGCTTTCACCATGATCGGCAATCCCTGGTAATTTGTATAGCAGTGGACAGTTGACAGTTGACAGTTGACAGTTGACAGTGGACAGTGGACAGTTGACAGTTGACAGTTGACAGTTGCAGAATCAGGAAATCAAACCGTTTAGGCTATGGGTTAGGAGGCTCTCTTCATGAGGTTATTTATGTCCTCACCGCTGTGGCGATTGCTATAATTGGTAATTTGTAATTGGTAATTTGTAATATTGTGTTCGCTCAATTCCCCGCAATCAACAATGTTTGATTGCTGTCGTTCTAGGTGGCATAATATTAGACTATCCCTGCTTGAACTTGCTTCTAGCTATATTGGATATGCCTGAATTTAATGCTGTTCATTCTGCAAAGAGCGCCCAACTTCCTGGTGACAGACGTGCCAAAAATACAAAGCTAAATTCAAAAGAGCTAATAATTTAGTGCCATCTTCTAACATTGCGTGTACTCCTAGACTGGGAGAATTGACAATATCTTCCAACCTGGAGATAGCGAATAAAATAAATGCTGCAACTAAGGGCAAGTAAGGAGTAGTTTTGATATAGCGCCAAAACTTAAATCCGTAAACTAAAACAGCACTACCATAACAAAAATAAATTAATCTAGTAGAAATTCCTAGCCGGGAAAGAATCAAAGTCATCCGAAACCTGTCATCCAGAAAAAAGACTGCCAGCAGTAAACCGCTAAACAAGAAAAATATTGCCGATCGACTGCGGGGATCTTTTTGGCGCAAAACTCCGAAGGTAAAGGCACAAATTGCGACTGGGATGCACCATAAAACTTCGGAAACTCCCGTGAGAATGCCTTCATAAGGAAACCAGGAATTAAAAGGATCGCTAAACAAACGTTCAACTCCGTCTCCCTGGTTTTTGAGTTTGGCATAAAGGCTCAGCCCGCCTAGAAACAATACAGTCAGCGTGTTGAAAACAGCTAAAAAAGGTACTGTAAAAAAGTGTTTTTGGAGTAGATGAAAAAATTTTGAAATTTTGGGAATTTTATCAAATAAAGGCAGATGCTTCATAAAAAGGGTCTCCAAGCAATAGACTTTAGTTACCTATTCACCGGCAGCCAAACCACAAATGTAGTGCCGCGATCCGTGGGATATAAATGAGCGGCCGCAGATGGCAGCCATTGCGGATTTACTGGGGAAAATACTTGGATTTCTCCTTGCATTTGCCGGACTAAATCGCGGGCGATCGCCAAACCCAATCCTGTACCGGGAATTTCAGTCTGCGCTTTTTCTCCCCGGTAGTGGCGCTCAAATAAATGTTCTAAATCTTGGGGGGGAATTCCCGAGCCGGTATCGCTGACTGCTACTGCTACAGCGGGCGAGGGGCGGCCGTTCGCCTCAGAGCTGACTTTAATATAAATTTTGCCACCGTCCGGCGTATATTTCAAAGCATTGTCAATTAAATTGCTCAAAACTTCGCGCAAAGCTCGATCGTTCGCCGAGACTGGCGGCAAATCCGGCGGTATGTCGGCTAGTAATGACAGGTGGCTTTCTGAGGCGATCGCATGAGCGGAAATTAACAGCGGTTTTAAGACGAATTCCACAAAACAGGATTCGTCCAAATTAGTCACCGGTGACAGCGACAGAGGAGAATCCCTGGTTAATTCCACATGGGAGGTTGCTATTTCTGAAGTCGCAGATGGGAGTCTCAGATTTGCTTCGCCGGTGTCTACGGTGCGATCGAACTGACTGAGCAATTCAGAGAGGCGATCGCTTTCTCGGACAATACTAAAAGCCACATTGCGGTTTTTGTCTTCGGGTACCAGCCGCCGCGCTAACAGTTTGCCAAAAGTTCGCAGCGCTGTCAGCGGACTTTTAAATTGGTGCAGCAAATTGTGCATCGTGTCGTAAACCTGAGCTTGGATTTGCCTCGCCGATCCCAATTCCTGCTGCATCCACTGCGATCGCTGGTCTAAAATGCACGCGAGGGCCAAGGTGCGGGCAATTTGTTGCATAGTCGCCTCCTCTCGATCGTTCCAAGCCCTGTCTTGCCTGCCGCACACCAACAGACCCATGACAGCTCCCTCGTGTATCAGAGGCGTCACCATTTGCCTCCGCTGCTGCCAAAGGTTCTCCGGGCCCTGGCAGCTATCCCGGTTTTCAAAACCCGGGAGTGGTTCGGGTGCGATCGTCCCCACCGTTGATTTTTCCACAGTCACAGCCGGCGCAGCCAGCCGCGGCAGCGGTTTGACTGTCGAGCTTGCCACAGATTCCAGCCTCAACTCTTGATTTTCTTCCTCGATGACTGAGGAGTCTGGGTAAACCGCGATCGGCACCAACTTTGCTTCGCTCCCGGATACCAGCTCTTGTGTCAGGTATACCGCGCTGAATGTCGCTCCCAAGCTGACGGCGATCGTCACTTGCGATCGGCAAAGCTTGACAAATTCTGAACTAGCTGGCATTAACATGAGCGCCACATTAAGATATCGTACGGAATTTTAAGTAAATTACAATTGATAAGTCGCCGATTACAGGTAAGAGATTTTTTAATTTCTGATATCTGCCTGTGGTTGATACTGGCAAAAGTTCAATTCCTGGCGGCTTCAACCAGCAATTCTTGCCCCAAACTGCCTGTTCTTGGCTGCCACAGCTCGTTCTTTTTTGGCTTTTGCCCGAAACTTTTGCGTTACAATACCATAACCGCTGCACTTTTGTCGATCGGCACGAATGTTAAGATTATGTCGATATATTAAAAACAGTTGAAGTTTTGAGCTAGAAGGGATATACTGGCCTCGGATTTGGTAGCTATGATTACCTAAAAATTGGATCTAAAGCCCCGTCCGATTTTGATGATTGAATCATATATTGTTGATTCGCTCTTCGGTCAAAATCCGGTCTCAACTTTATAATCCAAAAAAATCTTAGAGGTTGTGGCATCAACCTGAGGGCTAGGCAATATCAGACAAGCTGTGCTTGCGTTTGCTGTTTGAATCCAGAATTCCCATGTCTTTAGGACTCGGGAGTATGTCAAAACCTGTCTGCTCATACTGTCTGCTCACAGAGGAGGTAAAGAAATTGGCCAGGAGACGCAAACGCAAAAGTCGCCGCCGACAAGAAGGACGCAGAATTTTAGAGTGTGTGCCTCAATATAGCATCGAGAGCGGCGAAGATAAACCCGTAACAGCGGCTCGCAAGTTCATCCATGCCGAAGGCATTGCTCCCCCAGCTTTATTGCTGGTCAAGCGTAACGAGCATACCACCGACAGATACTTCTGGGCTGAAAAAGGTTTATTCGGAGCCCAATACGTAGAAGAGAACCATTTCTTGTTTCCCAGCTTAAAGGTGATGCTCGAAGCCACGGCAGAAAAAATTCCTGTGGTGTCGGCCAGTCGCGCATAGACTGCAATGTTTAGTTCAAAACATTGACAGCAATGTTTGATAACTCTTTTAACAACAGCGCGAGAGTTTTCATTGTCTAGAGAGTGCCAACTGAAATTTACGCGAAAAGTCCTGATTGAATTAGGGTATAAGGAGCCATCGCAACAGCAAGGATCGCCATAGCGGGCGATCGCCACAATTGGCACTCTCAGGATAATGGTTTTTTTTTGATCCGCCCAAAAACAAACGCCAGACTGCGACTCGAGTCGCGAGCCACCAGAAATTTTAGACGCAAATTCAAGCTTTCAGATTCATGTGTAGCATAAATCTCAAATCTTCAATCCGAAAATCGTTTGACTGCTTTGTCGATCGAACCATCAGTCTGGGATCTAGGATATCAAAAAAGGTTCCGCACTCATCTTTTAATCTTCTAGAGGTTTTAAATCTAAAGCTTTTTGCATAGCTGCGAGTTCGTCGCGGTGAGCTCGCACAGTAACCAAGCTCTTGGTTTGGGTTCCCGACTCAGGGACGGATTCGAGTTTCAAGGAAACTTGCTCAGATCGTCCGGCTCGTTTCCAGTAAAACAATCCGGCCAGCGGGGACAGCAGTACCAAAGCTAGGAAAATTTGACCTTGCTGCGGCACGAGCATTCCCAAAACCAGTCCCAAGCAAAGAGTGCCACCAGCACTCAGCAAAGTTAGAAAAATAGCTAAAAACAAACTCGGCCGGACAAAACCCTCAAATGTAACTTTATAGTTGGGGGCATCGACGGCTGCAACTCGGTAAGCCCTAGAGGCAAAATAGTCTTGTAGCTGGGTTAACAGTGACTCTTGGGCGCTCTCGGAAGCAAGCTTGACTTGTTCGATGCGGTCTTTGACTGAGGCCTTGATGAAGAAAAACAAGCCAACAGCCAACAGCAGCGTTAGCACAAAGGTTGAAGGAAGAACAGCAGTATCCATCGGTAGAAGTTTGTGTAAGTGAAATTGTCTACTATTACTTTACATAAGTTTACAGACGAAAGCGATCGAGGACTTACACAGGCACTTTTTTCACAAAATTCACAGAAAGCTTTGTAGCAAGATATTTTTCTCCTCTCTCCTCATCACCAAATTCCCATATCTACCCATTATCCCTATTTTTTAAGTGACCGCGTGTAAGTCCTGACTTGTTGTAGCTGCTGTCATCCCTGGTAGTGGCGAGTCAGCAAAGCGAAGACAAGAAAGGCAATTCGCTTTGCTACTAGCGCCAGCATATGCAGGGTTTTAGGCATCCGATTGCAACGCCTGCTAACCCGTGTGACCAGTTTCTAAGGCTCGGGGCCGGCGCCCAGACGCGCCGTTAGCTTGACCGATATAGTCGTGCCACAGACGAGCCAGGTCTTGAGCTTGGTGCCTCCACTCCGGCAGGATTTGATACATCCGGCGGGGGCGGCCGCGTCCTTCTACTTTTTTCCAGTAACCGGTGATTACGGCTTCATCTTCGAGGAATTTCAAAGCGCTGTAGAGGACGGTATCAGAAAGTCGGTAGATGGGGAATTCCCGTTCTAGTTGTCCGATGAGTTCTGTACCGTAGGAATCTGAGCGCAATAACACCGAGAGAATGTAGCACACTGCTAGTTCCTTGTTTAGATAAACAGGAGGGGGGTCTTGAAAAAATTGATAGATGTGTTCAAATTTCATCTGTCTTGTCCGCTGGAAACTCTCGTGATACCGTCAGGTTAACGGGAGAGGAAAGCGGGGCGGGGTGTGCCGCTTCCTAAGGATTAACTGGGAATCGGGAAACAGAGGTGCAGTATTTCCCTGGTGAATTTCGATCGCCCCAAATGCTTGTCTTGCACTTCGGTAATGTTTGCTTGCACCAAGGTTGAAGAGCGCTAAGGTAACTAGCTTACTCAGTTCCTCTTCCAATCTATCGCAGCGACTATTGCTTGCGCGTGCGATCGCTTGCAAGAGTTCGCTGTTAATTTCGGAGTTGGTGTTGCCAGTTTTAATTCAAAATTCGCAACTTCCCCAAACTCTCTGACTAGCTGGTGCGCGATCGCTTGTGAGAGTCCGCCTCGTTTTTGAAGCCGAAACTTTGCCTTTAAACCGGACTCAGGCCTAACATAGCGCGCAGTGTAAAAGTTAGAAACACGAAAGTGGCTACAATCGAAGTAATCAGGGCGATCGCAGTTGCCGGTCGAGCCAGCAGGGGCTTTAGTCGCTCGAACAGGAAAAAGAAAATCCCCAGACAAATCGTAATGAAAAAGCGGGGGTAGCGAGAGACGTTATTAATGAAATCTTCCATGAGCACAGGTGGGGTAAAGTGTTACAGCTCGATCTTTGACTGGTAACACTTGTGAGCGAGTTAGACAATTTTGGCACAGCCGGAGCTAAATCAGCCTCCTCGGGCGATCGGGCCTTTTTACCGACAATGCTGACATATATAATTCTAACGAAAACTTTTGGTCGATCGCTCCAGCACTGTCTATTTAATGGCCGGACGCGACATCGGGTTAAAACTTCAGAAATATTTCTATTGAGTTCTAGTTGTGATAAATATTATATGGCTGTTATCTCTAGATAAATGTCTGCTGCCGCACATTCTTTCGTATTGCCGCGTCCATTTCTGAAATGGGCTGGAGGCAAAACTAGGTTGATTGGACAATATCAACCTTATTTGCCTGAAAAGTTCAAAAATTACTACGAGCCTTTTTTGGGCGGCGGAGCTGTATTTTTTTACTTAGCACAACAACACCCTTCTTTGCAAGCTGTGTTAACAGATATTAATCCTGAGTTAATTAATGCCTATTGCTGTGTCAGGGATCGAGTAGAGGAGCTAATTGAGCTTTTATTGGAGCACGCCTGCGAACACACCAAGGATAATCTTGATTATTATTACTCGGTGCGATCGCGATCCTACACCACAGACACAGAAAAAGCAGCACGCCTGATTTACCTCAATAAAACTTGTTACAACGGCCTCTACAGAGAAAACTCCAAAGGTCAATTTAATGTTCCGATGGGCAGATACAAAAATCCTAACATTTGTCAAGCAGATTTATTGCGATCGGTCTCATCTTTACTCGCGCCCGCTCAAATTGAAGTCAGGAAATTCGATCGAATTTTGGATTTTGCTACCAGCAGCGAAGACTTTGTTTATTTTGATCCGCCGTACTATCCAATTAGTGCCACAAGTAACTTCACCGCTTACAGCCGGGATAGTTTTAAAGAATCAGAACAGCTTAAACTGAGAAACGTTTTTGCAGAACTGGCAGAACGTGGCGTCAAAGTTATATTATCTAATTCTAACTGCGACTTCATCAAAGAAATCTACACCGATCCTCAAGCTTTTTCAAGAGAGCGGTTCCCCAAAATAACTGAAATATCAGCATCAAGGGGAATTAATTCTAATAGTTGCAAGCGCGGTAATGTCAAGGAATTATTAATATTTTCAGTTTAAATAAACACTCTTTGCAAGGTCTCTACCTAAACATATTTTCTACGGCAGCTTGTGACATCATAAACCCGGTTTGTTCGGATATTTATTATTACTAAACTAAACGGAGATTTGTTAAAAACCGGGTTGGTCGCCCTCATGTACAAACACTCAAACTGTGACATCAAAAACCGAGTTTATCTTATTTCCGGTAACTGCGGAATTATACAGTGCTGTCCTCCCCGAGCCAGTTCTAATCGCAAGCGGGGACAGCACTGCCAGAAAATTATTATTCCGATGCAAACCGAAAGGATATTATTCGTCTATTTATCGCCAGCGAACCAAAAAATTGTAGGAACTATAGCCTTTCGATCCCCCATGTGAGGTACTATCAGGCATAGGCCTCCGTGGTCTCCGCGGCCATACCTCACCACGCGATCGAACCGCTATAAGTAAAAAAATTTGCTAAAAAAAGGAATTATTGCCTATTGATTTTTCTGGATTTTTAGGATATATTTTAGATAATGGAAGTGGTGAGCTAAATTTTATTTTTGCCACTATTCCCATTATTAAATTGTACCTCCTCAAACGGCTGTAGTCAAGCACTCAACCCAAAAAAAAAGGCAATTTTTTTTTGAATTAGTAAAATAAAAATAGTTGAATGGTGTGTTAGGGTAAATAATCGCAGTTTCCTCAAAAAATGCAACTGTAAGGAAGGGGAAAAGGGCGATAGGCAAAAAACAAGCCTTGATAGGTAGTTCCTGATTAAAGATTCTTGTTTGCCCAGGTAATGAAAGCTTCAAGCTTATAAACTGCCAACAAATTTGGATTGTCAGGAATTTGTTTTTTGAACCACTCGATCGAACCTTGCCTCATACCGTCACCGCCGACGATCACAATAGTGGGAACCCCATAGCAAGTTTTAATATTTAAATTGAGATAAGGATACTTCTCGTCAACAGAACCTTTATCTTCCTGCCACTTGCACTCAACAATTAGACCGAGAGGAAACAAACCAGAGCCAACAATATAAAAATCGACATTTATTTCTGTTTCATAAATGCTAGAGCCGATATAAACCTGTTTAGCATATCGCTGGGGATTTGCAGTAGAAAGCAAGAGCCAATCTCGCTTACGCTTTTTGGGTAGCTCGGGACATATTTCGAGATAGCCGTGACCTCTCAACGTACCTTCTACAGTTGCTTCTAAAACCAAACCAGTTTTATTGGCTCTACAACCCCTATTCATATTGTTGGCTCCTGAATATAATGTGAATTAAGCCGATCGCACTTTTAGCACTCCCCGGTCAAAAACCCGCTTGTCAGTACCGATAGAACTGACAAACATCCGATCTTCATAGACATCAAACGTTGCAAAACTCAGGCGCGTCGCAGAATGCTCCGTCCATTCAGAACGCCCCACCGGACGAGTACCCGCGCCGGCCCCACAAACGAGATAAGTAGTACCGTCAATCGAGCGAGTGCGTTCGTAACTGTGCTCGTGTCCGTTGATATAAACCTGGACGCCGTACTTTTGAAACAAAGGCGTAAAAGTCTGAATAAAAGATTGATTCGAGCCGTACACGCCAGAGGAATAAATCGGGTGGTGGCCGAAGACAACTTTCCACGGTGCAGTGCTTTGACTCAACTCTTTCTCCAACCAAACAAGCTGATTTTTCCAATCAGCATTGTGATTGGTATCTAACGCAAAAAACTGTACCGGATCGCGGCGAAAAGTATAGTAGCGACCTTGCATATTAAAACCCGGATATTTAACTTGCGGGTCGCCGTTAGCCGTGCGGATGTCGTGATTTCCCAAACAAGCATAAAATTTAACATTTTGCTGCAATAACGGCTGATAAGGCTGCTCGAAAACAGCATTAATTTTTTCAATTTCGCCGTTATTGTAGATGTTATCACCGGCCAGAACAGCTATGTTAAAAGGATTTTCGCGGTGATATTGCGCCATCGCCCCAGCTACAGCATACTGACCCTCAGCCCCGGTACCGGTGTCGGCTACCGAAATAAAGCGTAAAATAGGCGGTGAAGCCGGTAATGGGACGATCGCCCTTTGGGCCTCAAGGTTAGAAGGCTCAGCAGCATTGGCGTCTGTACCCCAGGAAGTCCGAAGCTGAAGCATTTTCCAGATTCCGGCAAAACCTAAGGTGCCCAGACTGCCTAAAATTAGAAAGTGACGGCGTTTGATGCTCATTTTGATTCAGTTACAACTAATGAAATGATAAATTAAGGCTGAGATGGCTCAACTAAAATTTATCCTGTTTAGATATATATTTGTAACGCTCCAAGGCAGAGAAAATGTCAGAAGAACCACTAAACCAACCAACTCCAGAAGCGTCTCCATCTCCGACACCGGAGGTAGACTCGCCGAAAAAGTCCGCCGCCACTAGCAGTCAAGCTAAAAAGGCCAGCAGCGCTGTTTCCACAAATCAGAAAATCAAAGCTTTGATTGTCTCGATTCAAAATTTGGGAAAAGGCGGGAAAAAATTAGCAGCAGAACCTCCGTTTCAGGCGCAACAGCCGATCGCACCCACGGCTTCTAACTCAGCAACAACTCCTCCTCCGGCTGCGGCTGCGACAGTTAACAGCGTACCCCCGCCAAAAGCTGGGGTAAAATTCGATAAAAAGCCTGTTTCTAAACCCACGGGGAGCAGTTTTTTAGCAAAAGTCGCTGTACTGTGGCAAAGTATTGTACGGCTAGTGCGGGATCTGCTACCGGCATCTGCGAACGCCAAGCTGTCCGATCCAATTTTAAACGCCGGATTAGCTGCAATTCTGATCGTGGCGATCGGTTTAACTCTCAACAGTTTCTCGGCAAAACCAGCGGATAAACTAGCAAAAGCGCCTATCCCAGCAGCGCAGCAGTCGCCGCCAACGTTTGACGATTTTGTGGAGCCGCCAACAGCGAAATCCCCAGAGGCGATCGCAAATTCTCAGCCTACACCCGCTAAATTTAAAAGCAAGTTGCCCGATTTAGCGGCGCCGAAAAAACCGGAACCTGTAGAAATTCTCCCGCCGCCGCCGCTGACGCCGGAACAGTCTCTGATTGCGGCGATTCAAAATCAAGTTGCTGACATTACGAATCGACTCGGCGGCGGTTTAGTTAAGTCTGTTGATGCTGATTTCTCGATCGGTCTTTTGACTGTCAAAGTCGCTGAAGATTGGTACAAACTCAGCGATCTAGAGCAAAATCAGCTCGCAAGTCAAATGTGGAAAGAAGCTAACTCCCTCGATTTCAGCAAATTACAAATTGCCAACTTGGAAGGAAAGTTAATAGCTAGAAGTCCGGTTGTTGGCTCGGAGATGATTATTTTAGAAAGAGGGATTAATAAAGTTTAAATCCTCTGTATCTGCAAACAGTCAGATTAGCCTAAAAGTCCAGGACGCAGCATCAAATTAGCTAGGTTTGTAGTGAGGACTTCAGTCCTCTCTTATTTGATGAGGACTTGCATTCCTCACTACAAACCTGAAAAGGCTGATTTACCAGAGATTAAACTAATTAAATTTGAGAAAAATTGAAAGATGACAATTTTAACTCAAGTCGAACCAGTAGAAATTGAATCTCCCAAAAGCGACCCAGAGGCGATCGCGCGCGATCGCGACATCGCGCGCGATTATATAGCTTACGGCCTTGCAGCTCTCAACCTTTACTTTCAAAAGCGTTCCGATGTTTAGGTGTCAGCCAATTATTTCATTTATTATGAAGAAAGAAACAACATTGTTCCGTAATTTCAAGGCAGTAAATTTGAGTAGGCTTTCCCTGCGAGCCTACAACAATTTAAGTATTATTGCTGAGTAAAGTACATTACTTTGATAAAGAATCTGTAAACTTTTAACAATCCAATCACAATTAATCATTAATAGGACTTACGCACGAGTGGCTAGAAACCGGGTTTTTTACGAAAATTATCCGCCGCAGCCCATAAATTAGACAAAAAACCCGGTTTCTTGGATATTGGTGCGTCTTGGACTGAGTAAAAAAAGCTAACAAGCGCAGCAAGATTCATATATTTGCTGCTGTTAAGCCGAACTTAAGTTTACAGACAGCAACAATCAACCTTTTCCCAACAATCAACCCGTTCTCTTCATCACGGCTACCAATGTATTAGTAGATAACTTTGGCGACCCCCTAGGCAGTCAATTCAGCGACTTAACCGTTAAATTTGTAGTCGGCAAACAAGCTTACGAAGCAACAGTTTTGACAGACAAAAGTCGCAAATTAGCAAACAATCAATTTGAAATCGCCGTTCTTGTTCCCAACACCGTACCGTTAGGTGAATCCCGCATCGTCATCAGCCGCAAGCAAAATGAAAAAGTCAGCCCGAAGCCCTCAGAAGCAGCAAAAGAAGTTAAATACGATAGCACTCCTTACCGAATTCAAAACAATACAGAATACATCTTTGCCGCGCAGTGGACAGCAGATAAAGTTGCAATTATTAACGGTGCAAATCCCAAATCAGTCGTCACAGCTACTAATAGCAGCGACTTGTCCATTGCCAGCGTTTCTGTAGGCACGGATGATATACTCGATCGCCCGCGAGAACTAACACTCACCAGTGACGGTAGCCGTGCTTACGTAGTAATGGATCGTTCCGGGCGCGTTGCTGTGGTCGATCCGATGACGCGACAACAGATTGACACTCAGCCGAATACCGCTGGTATCAATCCTATCAACTTGCCTAGCGGTGCAGAAGGTCGATCGATAGTCATAGACCCCCGCGACCAATACGCCTACATCGCAGACGGAAAAATCGGCAGCAACTCCATCTACGTTCTCGACATCAACCCGTTTTCCTCAACCTATCACCAAGTCACCCAAACCATCCCAGTCGGTACAGCACCAAGCGGTTTGCGGCAAATCGCCCTTAGCAGCGACGGCAAAAAGCTATTTGTTACCGCACCAAACGGCGCGAACAGCAAGATTTACGCCGTTAACATCGACCCCAAAGACCGACCCAGCGACCCCAGTCAGAACCCCAAAAAGTGGAATCAATTAATCGGAAATATCACAGCAGATGAAGGGCTAGAAGGATTAGCTGCTACGGTCGCTCCGCTGAAAATGACATTTACAAACAGCGGCAAAGATAGCAAAGGATTTGGGGTATTGGACATTACTAATAACGACCCCGTAAGTTTTGCTGCTACTACTCGCTATGCAAGTTTAGGGCTGGGTTCAACTTTTGATTACTTTGATGTGAATGAGGGAGTTTCGGTAACAGTTTTACCGGATGCGAGTTATGCGTTTGTTGTGGGTCGGAATGCGGATACGAAATTTTTCGGTCAGGAAATACCCAGCATAGATGGAGACCCGCGAGCCGGCAGCAACATCGGCATTATCAAAGACCCGCTGACAAATCCGCAATTAGTTGCAGCAACTCGACCAATTCCCGATGGATTTGCTACCGACTTAGCGCTGTCAAGTGATAGCAAGTTTCTTTACGCTTCCTATCCAAATTTAAGCGGTGCTGGCGGCAAAGTTTATGTTTTTGATGTTGCGGAATTTGTCAAAACGCTGACGAACCCCAGTCAATTCCAAGTAGATGCCAAAGGTCGGGGTGTTGGGCTGCCCTTGTTCAACAGCGCTACGGCACGAAATGCTACGATTGCTGACTTGGCGGCGATTCCAATTGATAATATTAATCCGGCTGTTAGTGTTGCTGCTGATTTTCAGATTCTGACCGACGCGAACAACCAATATACTTACGGCGTGCCGGCTGGTAGCAAGCGAGCTCCCGTTTCTGTGACTAACCCTCGCGGTTTGGCGGCGACACCGCAGGATTGGCTGGATTTGAAAGAGCCGATAGGCACTAGCGAGACTTCAGAAAATCCCCTTAACCCAAAGTTCCAATGGACTTTTGACAATCTACCTACTCAGGACATTACAGAAGTTAATCTCTTCGTCAGCGTGTTTGACGAAGGTGAGGGACTTTTGCCGTGGGATAAAGTAGTTGATTTACCAGACCCTAACGGTAACAAATTTCTCTCCGACCAAGGGTTGAGTAAACCGCAGCAGTTAGATTTACTGACAAAACCTTGGAGTACATCTTCTTACCGCAGTCAAGAAAACGATTTCAACCCCAACCGGATTTTAACTGCGACTTGGCAGAAAGATAGCACCAATATCGGCAAGTGGACTTTCGATGGCGGTAAAACATTTACTCCGGGAACCAATACCAGCTTTACACTTCCTCCCAGTCTCAAACTGACTGCGGGTCAGGAGTATAATTGGGCAGTTGAAGCTTGGAATAAAGAAGGAAAACGCAACGAGGAGTTTGGTAATTTCTGGACGCCGCTACCGCCAGCCCTCAACGGTGACAATACCTTCAGCAGCGTCACCGTGCTGACCCACGGCTTTAAACCTCCATTTTTGGATAAGCCGGGAATTCCTTCAGAGTTTTACCAAATGGGTAATAGTATTGCCAATGCAGGTATCGACGGCGGCGGTTTAATGATGAAGTACGACCTGCCTACAGGTTACTGGGTTCCTGTAAACAAATCTGGTGCAGTTTCGCCAGACTTCCAAGCAGGTTTGAATCCCAAAACCGACCCAAACTATCTCACTAAGCTGGGAAGTTATATAGCTCCCTACCTGGCCAAGAAACAACCGTTAGTCCTGCTGAATAACTGGTCGGAAAATAATGAATCGGCAGTTCCTGATTCAGGCTTCACAGAAGCGGCAGCAGATGCTTTCTTTACTTCCCTCGTGCAATTGGATGGAGTGCTGAAGAATAAAACCAGCCCTACCAAACAAGGTGCCGTTTTCAATTCACCGCTGCACTTTGTTGGTTTCAGTCGGGGTACAGTTGTCAATAGCGAAATTATTCAGCGTTTGGGTACTTATTTTCCTGATGCTGGCGGCAAACCCAACTCTGCTACTCGCGACCTTCAGATGACAACTTTAGACCCCCACGATTTCGATCAACCGTCGCTAAATGTGGTTACCAAAAATTTCGGTGATTTCCGCGAACCGAAAGTTCAGGTGTGGAAAAATGTTACTTTTGCGGACAATTACTATCAGACAGTCCCGAATTTATCGAGCAATACATTTACGCCGGCCGGTCGCAATATTCCGAATCTACCGTCTACTGAGAATGGGAAAACGGCCCCAGGACTTAAGTTTCCGCGAGAAGGTTGGAGGTCAGAAAATCCCAATCCTAATGCTCCGCTGTTGGGAGAACCAGATTTGCCAGTTTTCTTGGGAACTAATAAAAATGACCCAGATTACAATAACAGCCGTGCTGGGTTCACGACAGATCCTCTGATTAAACCGGGAGATGTACACGGACGTGTTGTGAGTTGGTACGGAGGAACATCCGACTTGTTTCCAACTAACTTTCCGTCCAATGAAAACTTAGAAGTTAATCCTGTATTTCGTCGGCGAGGTGATGGATATCGGGAACAGTTGTTCGATAAAAACTTTTCATTTAGCAATAGTGTTTTGACAGGCCCGACTCGCGTTAGCCCTTGGTATACGCCGGAAAGCAAATTCCAACATGGTGTAGAAGCTGCTCCTTGGGAAGGGATTGGTACGGGCTGGTTTTATTCGGCTCTGGGTGGCGGTTACAGTTCGCGCCCTAAAACAAATGTAGAGCGTATCCCGCTTGATTTTGACAATACTTATGATGCCAGGATGCGAGGAGACGCGACGGTTCCTACTTTGTTTAATGGGAATTTTGATGCTGTTTTCGATCCTTCGGGAGTGACTCGAACTCCTTTGTCTAAGGGTCTACCTGGATGGTCGTTCCACAACGGTCAATCCAATCCCAATATTGATTTGGTTCAAAGTTTGGAAGACGTAAAACTTATCCAAGGGAACAGCGAACCAAACTATGCTTTTAAGTTAGAAACCAGCAAGGTGAAGGAAATTGTTCACAATCGGTTTGTTGTACCCGATTGGGGCGCTCTTCGATTTGATCTGCACGCACCAAAGATTGCCAATAGCTCTAATGCCAAATCTAAAGGTACGCTTGATGTTACTATTCGACCATCAGATCCATCAATTCCAGCGTTTTCTCAAACAATAACTCTTCAAAAAGCTGAAAATGAAACGGACAGTAATAAAGCTCCGGCTAGTTACTTAACAGATAAATACAAAGTAGATTACGGGATAGAAGGCTTTGAATCTTTCAATGTTGACGTACCAGAAAGATTGCGCGGTCAGTCGGCAACTGTTGAATTCAAGCTCGAAGCATCTATTCCTGTCTATCTGGATAATGTCTTTTTCCAAAGCGAGTCGCTGAGGTTTAGCAATCCAACTACAGCAAGAACTGACCTACTGACTAATAATACCTATCAAAATAACTATTTGATAGAGAAGCCACAGTACACTGTTTCCTATAATGGCAAAAAAAATACACCTAACTGGGTTAGTTGGGTTCTGGATGGCTCATGGCCAGGAAATATTCCAAGTAAAGACAGACCAGGTGAGTTTGCGGTAGACCCCGATTTAAATAGTTCCTTT